>CAZHHF010000131.1:0-6172 GCA_964531905.1 uncultured Bacteroides sp. | reverse complement strand
TGATGCTTATCGGTCGTCTCGAACTGTTCACCGTCATAATTCTGTTCACTCCCGGATTCTGGCGCAAGTGATTCTTGAACCTGCTCTTAAACTTTTCAATTTTTTCGGTGTCCTAAATATATAATTATAAGGACACCAATAAAATTTATCGCTATGAAAAGATTTTTACATTACGCTGCAATCGGCCTGCTGAGTCTTACATTGGCGACTCCTTCAATGAATGCCGATGATCCCCGTCGCGGAGGTAACACACATCGTGAACAAACTTCGCGTGACAACCGTAGCCATGATAATGGACGCCGCCATGAGAATAATAGCGGCAAACGACAGAGCGATAATAAAAAACGGCCCGACAACAACCGTCAGCCGTCCCGTCCGGTGAATAACAATCGTCCGGCGCCTAAACCGTCGCATGATTACAATCACCGTCCGGCCACTCCTCCGCAGGTTAATCATAACCCGCACCATCCGGCACCTCCTCACATGACCCCGCCGCCGCGCCCCTATCGTCCCGCTCCGCGTCCGGTAGGACGTCCTGTTCCTCCTCCGGCTTTCCGCCCGCACTATCACATCAGTCCGCTGCGTGCCATTCTCGGCATCTCGTTCGGAACAGCATTTAACGTGTCGGTCAACCTGCTTCAGGGTGCCAATCACCACGTTGACGGATATGCCGATAACCGTGTCTATCTCCGTAATATCAATGCTCTCGGTATGCTTTGGCCCGATGCCACATTGTATTATTCCAACGGCTACCTGTCTACTTCGACTTTCAGCTATTCCACTCCTTATTACGACAATGGCCGCTATAATGCTGCCTACAATAACCTTGTCAGGAGTTACGGTCCTCCGGTGGCCACTAAGAATATAAACAACGGATGGAGCGCCACATGGTGGGGCTATGATAACCAATACGTCACTCTCGAATTTCAGCCACTTTATTCCGCTTCCGGTGGACTGCGATACTATACCACTCTCATTATGGGCAACTGATTGACTTAATCTGAATCTGGCTGTTTGTATGTTTTGTATGAATCGTTTGTCTCGTCGTAGGTATCAATTATCCTTTGCAGATCTAATTCGGAAGGTAGTATTTCGGCTGCCTTCTCAGCCATGCCAAGTTTATATTCAGCAACTCCGAGCGGCTGATTCATTCCTCGGAAAGACCACTCTACAACTGTGTTATCTTTGGATTTGCAGATAAGCAGTCCTATTGTCGGATTGTCGTCAGGCTGTTTCATAAGTTCATCGACAGCTGAGACATAGAAATTTAGTTTGCCGGCATATTCGGGAATGAATGGTGTAACCTTTAGCTCTACCACGATATAAAGTTTTAGGCGAGTATGGTAGAAAATCATATCCGGAATAAACGTTTGTCCTCCGGGCATCTTCAACTCCATCTGTCTACCGACATACGCGAATCCTTGACCAAGTTCAAGCAAGAATCGTGTTATATTTCTGGCTAACTCATCTTCAAGCTGCTTTTCAGTAGTAATTTTCTTGTCAATGAATCCCAAATCGTAAGGACTTTTCAAAATGTCTTTAGCAAGTCCACTATATGGAGCGGGTAACTTATCGTCAAAATTAGTGATCGCTTTTCCTTGTTTACTATACAGATCATCGTCCATTTCTGACTCCAATTCTGCTCGGCTCCATCCATTTTCAATGGTCTTGTCAATATAGAAAAGCGCCTCAGCGACAGAATCACTATGTGTGAAGATGTGTACATGATGAAACCAGGGTACATTACCAAATTCAAGTGGCATCTCTAATTCGTCAGCAACTTGCTGACGAATTAGAGATGCATAAAACTCATACCATCGTTTGGCATATTTGATATTGGTGACGGAAAAACCGGTCTGTCCGGGAAACTCCGTTTTCAAATCCAGACTAAGACAGTCGAAGAACGCACTTCCCCATTTTGCAGATTCGTGAAGATGTGATATATCTCGACCCATCTTCCAGTAATATTCCAACATCGTAGTGTTTACTTTGACAGCGGCCTTAATCTGTGCCTTTCTGTAGCGCTCTTTTAACACACGGAGCAACTGTGCATACTCCTTTCCTGTCACGATGCTGTTGCGTTTTACGAAAGTTGGTTTGCTATCTTCTCTTTTGGCCATAGTATAAATATTATTGCGCGGATTATATCTGCAAATACAAAATTAGGCAATTAATTTAGAGAAACAGGCGACTGGGTATGAAAAATCAAATTTTATTCTGGTCAAAGTCCCCAATAAAAAGCCGTTACGTTTCATATAAACTAAAAATCGGCCTAAAATGTTGTCAGTTACATATTGATTTACTTAATTTGTAACACTAACACTCCCGTTTTTATGATATCGGGGAGGCCGTTCAACTAAAATATGACTCTTATGAGATATAATGAGGATCTGCTTAAGATATATGCCGATAGTTTTCGCCGAAACTGGGATCTCCCTGCCATATCGGAATATGGTTCCAAAGAGCCTGCGATTACTTATGAGGAATTTGCGCGCCGTATAGCGAGAATACATCTGTTTTTTGAACTTGCCGGCGTGAAGCCCGGTGACAAGATTGCCTTGCTTGGAAAGAACACGCCCACATGGGTAAACGTTTTTATCGCCACCATTACCTACGGAGCCGTTATAGTTCCTATTCTTCCCGACTTCAACCCCGTTGATTCACAGCACATCATAAACCATTCCGATGCCGTAGCTCTGTTTGTCTCTGAAAGCAAGTGGGAACATCTTGAATATTCGAATCTGACTGGAATTCAGTTCGTTATTTCGCTCGAAACACGCAAAGTACTTGCCGAACGCGATTCAGAGAATGTTCCGGTGACAAAGATGATCGACGCTCTGACCGATAGTTTCAGTAAACGTTATCCCAGAGGATTCCGTCGGGAGGATGTCGTTTACAAACGGTTTCCCGCCGACCATCTCGCCGAGATAAACTATACATCGGGAACCACCGGTTTTTCAAAGGGAGTGATGCTTACGCTCGACAATCTTTGCGGTAATGTAGCCTTCGGAATTGAGCAGAATCTGCATTACAGCGGTTCACGATGTCTTTCGTTTCTCCCGCTGGCGCATGCCTATGGATGTGCGTTCGATATGCTGACACCGCTCGCTGCCGGAACCCACATAACTCTCTTCGGGAAAGTGCCTACGCCGCGGCTGCTTCTCAGTGCGCTTGCCGAGGTCCGTCCGTCGCTTGTGGTATGCGTGCCGTTGATTCTTGAAAAGATCTACAAGAAGCAGATCGTGCCTATGATCAGTAAGGGACTCGTTCGGTGGGGATTGATGGTACCGATGCTCGACAGCGTTATCTTTTCCAAAATACGCAAAAAACTCGTTGATGCCTTCGGTGGCGAATTTACCGAAGTGATTGTTGGTGGAGCGCCTCTCAACAGCGAAGTGGAGCAGTTTTTGCGTAAAATTAAATTTCCGTTCACCGTGGGCTATGGCATGACCGAGTGTGCGCCGTTGATAAGCTATGCGCCTGCCGCGAAGTTTGTTATATCATCGAGCGGAACGATTCTTCCCAACATGGAAGCGAAGATTGTCAGCGACGATCCTGTCGGGATCCCTGGAGAAATCTGTGTGCGTGGTCAGAATGTCATGAAAGGCTACTACAAGAACCCCGATGCAACCGAAATGGCTATCGATGCCGAAGGATGGCTCCATACCGGTGATATGGGAACACTCTCGCCCGATAACACGCTCTTTATCAAGGGACGTTATAAAACCATGATTCTCACGGCGAGTGGTCAGAATATATACCCCGAGGAGATCGAGGCCAAGCTCAACAACATGCCCTTTGTGGCCGAAAGTCTTGTACTTCAGCGCGGAAACGGACTCGTGGCTCTCGTATATCCCGACTATGAACAGGCCGATGCTGAGAATCTTGTGTCATATCAGCTTAAGGATATCATGGAGAAGAACCGCGTGGAACTAAATAGTCTTGTCGCGCCTTACGAGCAGGTCAATGAGATCAGGCTCGTTCCTGAAGAATTTGAGAAGACGCCCAAGAAATCTATCAAGAGATATTTATATAATGTGTAGGATCGTGGTTGCCCCTGCCAAGTTCAAGGGTACACTCACCGCCGATGAGGTCGCCGATGCTATTGCCGGCGTGGTTTCTGAAGTGATCCCCGGAGCCGATGTCGCCCTTGTCCCTATGGCCGACGGAGGTGAAGGAACCGCACGTATCATAGGGCGGTGCCGTGGCTATGTGCGTTCATCGGTTGAATGTTTCGATCCGCTGATGCGGCCGTCTGTCGCTGAAGTGTGGATATCGCCTGACCGACGTTCGGCATTGATCGATAGCAGTGCCGTGATCGGTCTTTCGCTCGTTGATCCCGATCTGCGCGACCCCTGGCGCTCCACTTCCTACGGACTCGGGTATGCGGCTGAAAAACTGCTTCAAAGCGGAATTACCCATCTCGAGATAGGAATAGGCGGCACCGCAACCATCGATGCCGGTCTCGGTTTTCTTCAGGCCCTCGGTGCTGTGATATATACATCCGATGATGGCGCTCGTCTCGATCATGTTGTGACGGCAGCCGATTTAAATTCGATAACCTCGGTTGATGTCACGTCGGTTAAGAAATATGCCGCCCTGATTACCGGTATCAGCGATGTTGATGTGCCGCTATACGCTCCCGACGGGCATTCGTCGATGCTCATGTTCGCTCCGCAGAAAGGAGTCGGCACCGATAATCTTGACCGTTTGTCGGCCGCATTGCAGCATCTTATCCATCACGTTGAATGGACCCCGTGTATCGCTGATTTCAATAAACCTTACGGCGGTGCCGGAGGAGGCCTCGGCTTTGCCATCGGAACAGTTCTCGGCTCTACGATTGTCCCGGGAGCCGCCACTGTTATCGACGCCTGCCGGGTATTTGAGCCGCGGCCCGACTTAGTGATTACGGGCGAAGGTCGTTTCGACGATCAATCCCTTACCGGAAAGCTTACGGGCGCGATAATCCGGCGCTGCCATGCCGAAGGAATTGCATGTCGCGTAATTGCCGGATCGGTCGAAGGAACTGTTCCGGCTGAAGTATACGATGCGAGCCGATACGCCATTGATCAGCAACTGTCGCGAGCCGAAGCGATTACCCGTGTGAAACGCGCTACCGCTGAAGCTGTTTTTGGATTTATCAGAGATAATAATTCTTGATCACCTCTAACCGGTCGGTCATTTCGAACACCCACGGTGATCCGGTTGGAATTTCAACGTTGACGATCTCTTCAGGCGACATGCCGAGCAACATCATTGCCAGTGCGCGCAGACTGTTGCCGTGGGCTGCCACGAGAACCGTGTCATTAACCGCCATGCGTGGTGCTATTACCTCTTCCCAACACGGTTTTACACGTTCCACTGTGTCCTTGAGCGATTCGGTCAGTGGAAGCGAGTCAATAGGAATTGTATTATATCTCAGATCGTTTCCCGGAAAACGCGGATCGTCGGGTGTCAGTGCCGGAGGTGTCACATCGTAGCTGCGCCGCCACAGATGTACCTGCTCGTCGCCATATTTTTTTGCTGTCTCAGCTTTGTCGAGACCCTGGAGCGCACCGTAATGTCGCTCGTTGAGGTGCCAGTCCTTGATCACCGGAACCCAGTCGCGGTTCATGGCCGATGCCGCTATCTGAAGGGTGTGGATCGCCCGTTTGAGATACGATGTAAAGAAAAAATCAGGTTTCAGCCCGGCAGCAGCTATCTTTTCGCCTGCTTCGAGCGCCTCGCGACACCCTTTTTCCGACAGATCAACGTCGGTCCATCCGGTGAAGCGGTTTTCAAGATTCCACTGACTCTGGCCGTGGCGTAATAATATAAGGTGTTTCATTGTAGTTTAAAAATTAAGAATATAGGTCGTTATTAATAATAAACACCTCCCGCTCCCTAATGTTTATCGACGGTCGAAAAGCATCGTTTATAACCGATTTGTTAGACAAATGCTACTATATTTTCTTTTTTTTCTAAAATTAAGGAAAATTTTCAACAATAGCATTGACAAAAACAAAATAATTAGTATCTTTGCGCATTGAAAAGTTCAAGTAGATTTAGCGTTGCGGTCCTGACCGTGGCGCGAGGTTTAAAAGATTGAAAATTCAACCCAATAACATATTTTATATTAATTATGACAAAAATAGGTATTAATGGTTTTGGCCGCATCGGACGTTTCGTTTTC
>CAZHHF010000130.1:0-6248 GCA_964531905.1 uncultured Bacteroides sp. | reverse complement strand
GTAAACCATAATGTTGCAAGATCAAGATAGCCGTTTACAAACCTATCCAGACCGAATTTTGTCGTTCCGTATTTTCTTGCCTGATGATGCACTACCTTCTCTCCTATCCTGTTGAAACCCGCATTTTTTGCCAGGAATGGAATATAACGATGCATGTCGCCATAAACTTCAATCCGTTCAATAACTTTATGACGGTATGCCTTCAATCCACAGTTGAAATCATGGAGATTATGAATACCGCTCACCTTGCGGGCAGTTGCATTAAACAGTTTTGTAGGAATCGTTTTTGACAGAGGATCATAGCGCTTCTGTTTCCATCCCGATACTAAATCGTAGCCATCCTCACGTATCATTCTGTAAAGTTCCGGAATCTCATCGGGACTATCCTGAAGATCGGCATCCATTGTTATGACAACATCCCCTGCGGCACGACGGAAACCGGTGTTCAGTGCCGGAGACTTTCCATAGTTTCTACGGAAACAAACACCTTTTACATTCGGATTCTTTTCAGAAAGCGAACGTATGACCTCCCAGGAGTTATCGGTGGAACCGTCGTTGATAAATAGTATCTCATAACTGAATCCATTCGCTTCCATAACACGCCTGATCCACGCTTCGAGTTCAGGAAGCGATTCAGCTTCATTATAAAGAGGAACAACTACAGATATATCCATATTACCTTCATTTTTCATTTTTACGAATTGTCCGTATTCTCACCAACATCGCTATGATACCGGAAAGAATCAACCCACTTGCAATAATAAGCACTTCAAGCTGCGCCACGAACACGTGCGGCGACGGATAGGAACGAGAATCCTTGATCCCGCGAAGAAGAGTCGCCATCTCATGCGTGCGAGGATCATTGATCGAATCGTACATATCTATCATTTTATCGATCTGACCTGGTATAAATTCTGGATTGATCCATCGCAAATAACAGAAGATTAGAAACGAAAGAATCAATCCGGCACAGGCAAAAATAACAACCCCTTCAAGCCATAGATTAACCTGGTAACTCAACCCTTCCTGAGAAACATAAGTACGGCGCAGAAAATAGTAAAGAACAAGTGGAACACCAAACATCATCACTGTCGAGCAGAGACCAAACAGCGGCATGCTCTCTCCTGCAACCATGAAAACCGACATGATACAGAAATAAACACCGAGGACCATACCTTTATCTGCCCCGCGTTGAAATATTGATGTTAGCGATTCTTCCATAATCTACCGCAAATTTACATATAATTATTTATTCATCTCTATTTTAACTTTAGAAAAAACTAACTGAACAGCGGCAACAAGCGTATTTCATTCATAAACAATCGGTTTGATAACAAAATGTAAATTATTACAACAATTACATCACCATTAAATTGATTTTTTACGAAATTGTTGTAACTTTGCGCAAACCTAAAAACGCAAGTGCAATGAATTACAACAGCCTTGTTTCAATAGCTGACCTTAATAAGGAACAGATTTTGCATATCCTTAAGCAGGCAAGTTATTTTGAAGATCATCCCAATCAAAAAATCCTTGACGGAAAAGTCGTTGCCACACTCTTCTTTGAACCGTCGACGCGTACCCGTCTCAGTTTTGAAACCGCTGCCAACCGTCTTGGCGCACGCGTAATCGGATTTTCCGATGCCAGTACCACAAGTTCATCGAAAGGCGAAACACTTAAGGATACCATCATCATGGTGAGCAACTACGTTGACCTTATTGTTATGCGCCATTATCTTGAAGGAGCTGCACGCTACGCAACCGAGGTTACTGAAATTCCTATTATCAATGCCGGAGATGGTTCTAACCAGCACCCCTCCCAAACGATTCTCGACCTCTACTCCATATATAAAACACAAGGTACACTCGAGAACCTGACGATAACTATGGTAGGAGACCTGAAATATGGAAGAACAGTTCATTCACTTCTTATGGCAATGAGGTTCTTTAATCCTACATTCAATTTCGTTGCCTGCGATGAACTAAAGATGCCTGGAGAGTATATTGAATTCTGCCGCGACAACAATATCCGTTATAACATCAGCACCGACTTCTCGCCTGAAATAATAAATTCATCCGACATTATATATATGACCCGCGTGCAGCGCGAACGCTTCACCGATATTATGGAGTATGAGCGCGTGAAGGACCTATACAGTCTCAACAACGCCATGCTTGCCGGCTCACGCGACAATCTGAAAATCCTTCACCCGCTTCCACGTGTCAACGAAATTGCTTACGATGTCGATGACAATCCAAAAGCCTACTATTTTCAGCAGGCACGTAACGGCCTCTTTGCCCGTCAGGCACTGATATGCAACGCACTCGGGATAGATATTCTCAAAGTTTCATCTAACGACTGACACTACTATGGCCACATCAAAAAAAGAACTCGCCGTCGCCGCACTGCGCAACGGAACTGTTATCGATCATATCCCCTCGAGAATGCTGTTTAAGGCTGTAAAGATCCTTGATATAGAAAACCTTACCACTCAGCTCACCATAGGCAACAATCTCGAAAGCAAGAAACTCGGTGCAAAAGGCATTATAAAAGTCGCCGACGTATTTTTCCCTGAAGCAGTACTGAATCGTATAGCACTTATTGCACCCACTGCCGTCATAAACATTATACGCGACTTTGAAGTAGTTGAGAAACTTCCCGTTGTTCTTCCTGAAATAATTTCGGGACTTGTAAAATGTGACAACCCCAAGTGCATTACCAACAACGAACCTATGACCACGCGTTTTCACGTTGTCGATCGCGAAAACGGCGTGATTAAGTGCCATTATTGCGGACACGCCATCAATACCCTTAACGCAACAATCATCTGATCAGGATGAAGCAAAACTGGAGACCCGGAACAATGATCTATCCCCTGCCGGCTGTGTTGGTCACATGCGGGGATTCGATAGAAAACTCCAATATGCTCACTGTGGCATGGGTTGGAACTATATGTTCCGATCCTGCCATGTGTTCCATCTCAGTGCGCCCCGAACGCCATAGCTATCCGATGATTAAAGAGAATATGGAGTTCACAATCAATCTCACTACCGAAGAGATGGCCTCGGCTACCGATTGGGCCGGAGTGAGATCGGGGCGTGAGTATGACAAATGGAAAGAAACCGGACTTACTCCCGGTAAAGGCGTTGCCGTAAGGTGTCCTTATATCGAAGAATCACCGTTATCCATCGAGTGTCGGGTAAAATCGATAATTCCACTCGGAAGTCACGATATGTTCATCGCCGAAGTAATGAATGTTCTCGCCGATGATCGCTTTATCGATCCCACAACCGGTGCTTTTGATCTCGGAGCCGCAAAGCTTATCAATTACAGTCACGGACATTATTACCGTCAAGGTGAAGAAATCGGCCGTTTCGGTTGGACCGTAAAGAAAAAACCGTGACAAACTTATAATATCTTTTATTTGAAACATTCATTTTAAATCATGGAACGAGATAAAATTATTTTTGACATCATCGAGCGCGAACATCAGCGCCAGAAAAAAGGCATTGAACTTATCGCATCGGAAAACTTTGTAAGTGATCAGGTCATGAACGCAATGGGATCATGCCTCACCAACAAATATGCCGAAGGATATCCCGGACACCGTTACTATGGCGGATGTCAAGTAGTTGACGAAGCTGAGAACATCGCGATTGAACGCATTAAGAAACTATTCGGTGCCGAATATGCTAACGTTCAGCCCCACTCAGGAGCGCAGGCTAATATGGCTGTATTCATGACCGTTCTTAATCCCGGTGATAAATTCCTCGGTCTCAATCTCGCTCACGGCGGACACCTCTCCCACGGAAGCCCAGTTAACTTCTCGGGATTGATGTTCAACGCTCTTGAATATAACGTAAAAGAAGATACAGGCACTATCGATTACGATCAAATGGAAGAAGTTGCACGTCGCGAACGCCCGAAACTGATTGTAGGCGGTGCAAGTGCATATACCCGTGAATGGGACTACGCCCGCATGCGTCGTCTTGCCGATGAAATCGGAGCCATCCTGATGATCGATATGGCACATCCTGCCGGACTTATTGCTGCCGGATTACTTGATAACCCTGTAAAATACGCTCATATCGTAACTTCCACAACCCACAAGACTCTGAGAGGACCGCGCGGAGGTATTATTCTCCTCGGCAAAGACTTTGAGAATCCGTTCGGAAAGGTTACCAAGAAAGGTGAAGTACGCATGATGTCATCGCTCATCGACTCAGCCGTATTCCCTGGAGTTCAGGGAGGTCCGCTCGAACATGTGATTGCAGCCAAAGCAGTCGCATTCGGCGAAGCGCTCGATCCTTCTTTCAAAGAATACCAGACTCAGGTCAAAAAGAATGCTGCCACTATGGCACAGGCACTTAGCGACAAAGGTTACAAAATCGTATCGGGAGGAACCGACAACCATTGCATCCTTGTTGATCTTCGCACCAAATTCCCCGACCTTACCGGAAAGGTTGCCGAGAAAGTTCTCGTTGAAGCCGACATTACCGCCAACAAAAACATGGTTCCGTTCGACTCTCGCTCACCATTCCAGACATCAGGAATACGTCTCGGAACCCCGGCAATCACAACCCGTGGTGCCAAAGAAGGACTTATGGGTGAAATCGTTGAAATGATCGACACCGTTCTCTCAAATCCTGAAAATGAGAAGATAATCGCTTCTGTTCGTGAGAAAGTCAATGAAACAATGAACGAATATCCTATCTTCGCCTATTAATACATTAAAGGTTAACCCTTAAAATGGCGTGCTTCGACAACATGAGCGAAGCACGCCATTACTTTTTTTGAGACTACATTCATGAACCGATAATAAGAATAATTTGTTTCATTACAAAAAATATTAAACAATGGCGTCTAATTCATCCATAAAATCAACACCTTCCGATTCATCTCCCGCACCGAAGCATTATTATCTGTTCGTGACATTCATTGCAATTATCGGAGCGTTTTCATCACTTGTAAATGACATGTATCTTCCAACGATTCCTACAATGATGAGAGAGTTCCACACAACACCGTCTATGACCCAGATGGGCATTTCGATGGCAATGGCCGGAATGGGACTTGGATCCGTATTATGGGGTTCGGCAAGTGATCGCTACGGACGTAAACCGATACTGATCATATCATTGATTATCTTCGTTTTATCAACAGCATTATCGCTGTTTTCAATGAATATAACATTTTTTATCGTATGCCGCCTGTTTCAAGGATTAGGAGCCGGCGGAGCGATGGTCCTTTCAACCTCAATCCCCGCCGACGAATACATGGGGCGACAGCTTGCGAAACTGATGGCTATCATGGGAGCTGTAAATGGCGTAGCTCCGGCCCTCGGACCGGTGATAGGCGGATTAATGGCTGATATGGTCGGATGGCGTGGTATCTTCATTGTACTGCTCGCTATCGGCATTATAATGACATTCTGGACAACTCGCTATCAGGAAACCCTTCCGGCTCAGCGCCGTCTTCAGGCACATAGTATCTCCGATTATCTCAAAGCCTATCACTCGCTCTTCACAAACGGTCGGTTTATGATTTATGTAACTATAAAGGCCGTCGCTATCGGTCTACTATACGCATATATAGCTTCCGCACCGTTTATTATCCAGACACATTATAGATTCAGCGCAATGGAATTCGGCCTGATATTCGGCGGAAACGCTATTGCAATGGGAATAGGATCGGCACTCGCACCTCGATTTAAAGTAATGAAACAAGCCATGATCGCAGGATGCGTCGGAATGTTCATTTTTGCAGTTGCTGAGAGCGTAGTTATGTGGACCGAATCATCTTTCATACTTTACGAAATCTGCGCGATACCAATGCTGCTTTTCGCAGGTATAATATTCTCAAGTGCCAACACATTATCGATGGAAGTAGGTCGCGCAGATGCAGGAACCGCCTCGGCAATACTCAGCGTAGTCAAATACGCGTTCGCTGCCGTCATCTCTCCCCTCGTAGGATTAGGCAATATGTTCCATTCTACGGCTATAGCATTTATAGCTGTTACATCAATCGCTTTGATACTCGCATGGAAAGCAAGTCATCTCACATCGTTGACCGACATGGAACGGCCTGCTTCGCGGAGCAGCCGGATCCAATAACATCCGCCAATAACAAGCTGATCCCCAACGGATTGTAGGGCTACTTCGTGGAGCAGCCGGATCCAACGACCTCCACCAGAAAGTAGGGACACACGGCTCGTGCAATGCGGTTCAAATAATCAAACAACCACACT
>CAZHHF010000129.1:0-6281 GCA_964531905.1 uncultured Bacteroides sp. | reverse complement strand
GGTCTCTACATCATCCGTCAGGGCACCAAGGTTCAGAAGATCGTCCTCTGATCCCGTCTACTGACTCCCCATTAAAAAAAAGCTTTCCGCACCGCCCCGGCGCTGCGGAAGCTTTTTTTTAGAGGGAAGAAGGACGCTGCGCCGACCCCTCTAACTTCGATGCCGACTATTGCTATGCTCTCGGATTCAATGCAGCATGCCTTATCAATGCCGGTGTGACAGGTTACATGTCGAGCGTACGAAATCTCAACAAACCTTCAGTTCAATGGATCGCTGGCGGTATACCCATCACAATGATGATGAATATGGAACGCCGTAACGGTGAACTTAAACCGGTTATACAAAAAGCCCTTGTAAGACTCGACGGAGAACCTTTCCGCAAGTTTGAGGCACAGCGCGACCAGTGGGCAACTGATACATGCTACGTTTATCCAGGCCCAATCCAGTATTTCGGACCGACCGAAGTATGCGACCAACCTACCCTTACACTCCAATATGAACATCTGGCGAAATAAGCCACTTAAACATATTTGATATTATAGAAAAGAGGTCTTTCGGCCTCTTTTCTTATTTTAATATATACCACTACCACTATTTTTCATAAAATATCAATTTTCATCCATTTATTACAAATCTATTCCATCTAATTAACTATCTTTGCAAAACAACCGAACAAGATTTGCGTACACTTGTCCTCATACAGGTCATTATCACAGTTTTGATATTATGCACGGGATGTCATAACAATAACCGACATCACGAAACGTTACTTGCCGTTGATGCAATAGCGAACGCTGATTCAACCGGTAAAGCATTGCAAATTCTTAAAACAGTAAACCGTAGCCAACTAAGTAGAGCCGACCGCTACTTCTATGATTTTCTACTTATCAAGACTTCTGAAAACACAACCGATAAAAGCCTTACATCCGATTCACTCGCACAATCGATAATCGAATATTATGGAAAATCGGGCGACACGTTCAAACGAGCTGAAACCTACTATGTGACAGGCAAATCTTATCGCGATAATGGTGACGCGCCACAAGCTGTGGACCTATTTTTAAAATCGGTCAGCGAACTCAACCATCTCGACAACATTGACAACCGTAGATATAAAAATCTTAAAAGTTCGGTACTTAATCAACTTGGAGACCTACTGCTGCGTCAGAGACTATTTGAACAAACGCTCACTATAGCAAAAGAATCTCTTAATAACTCACTTAAATCAAAAGATCCAACACAAATCGCCTACGATGCATCACTGATAGCGACCACATTATTCTATCTCAACCAACCTGATAGCGCAATATACTACTTCAATTATGCCCTCAGTTTCTCAGAACATCTGAGTGAGAACGATAACTCCATGCTACTCTACAGCATTAAAAATATCGAGGCAAAGCGGGGAAAGTACATGAAAGCGAAACAACAGTACGACAAAATCCTACGCACCATCCCACATGAATCACAAGCAAGAGTTCCAGTACTTAACCTCGGAGCCTTGATTTACTATAAATGTAATCTGCTCGACAGTGCCAGATACTGTATTGATGAATTACTAAACAATTATGGTCCTGAAAATCATAGAAAAGCCTACGAGATACTTCTCGAGATGAATTGCCTCATGGGAAGAACCGACAGTCTTACCGATATAGTAAAAAAATACAACGAAGCATCAAATCTCTACTATAACGACCTTGACAAAAATGCTATCGCCCAACAATATTCGTTATACAACTACTCGGTAAAAGACAAGAAGCTGAAAGATTATAAAATCAAACAACAACAATGGTGGATCATCATAGTAACCCTTTGTCTGGCATTCGCCAGCTCTATAATCACCATTATCGGACTCTTATATTTGAATAATAAAAAACAGCTTAATCTTTCTATTGCTCAGAATAACATTCTCCGGCTTGAATCCATCCTCAACTATAACGACAGCAGTATTCTAAATTATAACGATTACGACACCTCTATTCAGGCATTGACCGAAACGTTAAAAAGAAAAATAGAATATCTCAGGACGAACCATAAGAATGATATCACCGTACCCGTACAGATCACATCATCCGATATATACCGGCAATTAAAGTCTATGGTATTCGAAGGTCATACCATCACCAGCAATAATGATATACTTGAACGGCTCGATATAATGGTACAGTCCGTATCTCCGTCATTCAAAAACAATCTGATGCATTTACTACCAACGATCAGCGAAGGCGAATATCATATCTCACTGCTCGTAAAATGCGGATTCACACCTACTGAAATATCAAAACTGCTAAGCAAATCACTTAGTGCCATATCTTGCACGCGATCCCGAATGTTCGAGCGTGTTTTCCACTACAAAGAACCACCGGCGACATGGGATCTGGTCATTAAACTTATATGATCCCCGACCGGTAATCAACAAAATCCTGAAATCATTTTAATCACCCGAAATTTTTCTGTATCTTTGTTTTATTAAATTCCAATTCAGATATGTTTTTTGTGCGATCTATCACCAATAGGCACATGTAAATTACATATTATCATCCATATAGTCCAATCAATCAAACTACAATAACGCCATAAGATGAAGGTAATGAAATTCGGAGGCACATCGGTTGGAACCGTTGAGAGCCTTAAAAACGTCAAGCAAATTGTAGAATCATCGGGAAGACCGACCATTATAGTTGTCTCAGCTCTCGGTGGACTCACCGATAAACTCATTGCAACTGCACGAATGGCGTCAAAAGGGAACCTGGAATATACCGATGCTTTTAGTGCGATAGTCGATCGACATCATAACATAATCGACTCACTTGTCGATGAAAAGCACCGCGTTGCCTTGAAACGAAAAGTCGACACGCTCCTTGATGAACTCGGAAACATATATAAGGGTATCAGCCTTATAAAAGACCTGTCCGATCGTACACTTGACATTGTAGTAAGCTACGGAGAACGTCTTTCGAGCCTGATAATTTCACGCATTATTGACAATGCCACTCTGTTTGACTCCCGCGAATTTATAAAAACAACCCGTGAACAGAACCGTAACGTACTCGACCGAGAACTCACATCACGGCTCGTTAGAGAAACATTCACGGCCACACCCTTTGAAATAGCGGTTGTTCCGGGATTCATATCAACCGATTCCAACGGAGACATAACTAATCTCGGGCGTGGAGGTAGCGACTACACCGCCTCGATAATAGCGGCCGAACTAAATGCCTCACAACTTGAAATCTGGACCGATGTTGATGGATTCATGACAGCCGATCCGAGAGTCATTGGATCAGCTTATGTCATTGACCGGCTTTCTTACGTTGAGGCGATGGAACTTTGCAACTTCGGAGCAAAAGTAATCTACCCGCCGACTATCTACCCGGCATTCCACAAAAACATTCCCCTTCTCATAAAAAACACCTTCAACCCATCGGCACCCGGCACACTTGTATCAGCAACAACATCATCGTCGGGTAAACCTATCAAAGGAATTTCCTCGATCAACGACACTTGCCTCATAACCGTGACCGGACTCGGCATGGTAGGAATAGTCGGTATAAATGCCCGAATTTTCAATACATTGGCACGAAACGGCGTCTCTGTTTTTCTTGTATCACAGGCATCGAGTGAAAATAACACATCGTTCGCCGTCAAGAATGCCGACGCCGATATCGCTGTAAAAGTGCTGAAAGAAGAGTTCAAGGCTGAACTTGGAAGCGGCCAGCTATCCGACATCACTCCCACCCATGATCTGACAACAGTTGCTATCGTTGGCGAGAACATGAAAGGAACTGCCGGAATCGCCGGTAAGCTGTTCAATACCCTCGGCCGAAACGGCATCAACGTAATTGCGGTCGCACAAGGAGCCTCGGAAATCAACATCTCGTTCGTTATCCGCCACACCGATCTGTCAAAAGCGCTTAACGTTATTCATGATTCGCTTTTCCTCTCCGATACCCAGGCTCTTAATCTATTTATAATCGGTACAGGCAATGTTGGGCGTCATCTTATCCAACAGATCAAGAAACAACAGGAAAAACTTCTAACCGCCAAATCACTTCAGCTCAAAGTAGTCGGTATCGCAAACTCGCGTCAGGCGGTTTTCAATAGCGAAGGAATTGATATTGACAACTATAAAACCCTGCTCGATAACTCGACAATTGCCGCCACTCCTGAAAATATTGTAAAAGGAGTGACCGATATGAACATCTACAATCCCGTGTTTGTCGACTGCACGGCATCGGCCGATATAGCCGATCTTTACGACCAGCTGCTCAAAAGCAATGTCAACATTGTAGCCGCTAATAAGATTGCAGCGTCATCATCCTTTGACAACTATGCCCGATTGAAACAGGCAGCCGTAGCACGCGATATAAAATTCCTGTTCGAGACCAATGTAGGAGCCGGTCTTCCTATTATCAGTACAATAAACAATCTGATCAACTCAGGCGATAAAATCCTTAAAATCGAAGCAGTTGTATCAGGTACATTGAACTATATTTTCGACACTATATCATCGACCGTACCGTTCAGCAAAGCAGTAAAAATGGCAAAGGAACAAGGGTACACCGAACCTGATCCGAGAATCGACCTTTGTGGCAACGATGTAGTTAGAAAAATAGTTATCCTTGCACGTGAGGCAGGTTATCGAGTAGAACAAGCCGACGTTGAACGCCGTCAGTTCATTCCTGCCGACATCCTTGACGGAGATCTTGAATCATTCTTCAGCCGGCTACCCGAAATCGATAAAGAAATTGAACAACTTCGGCTCAAGGCCGAGGATGAGGATAAACGATTCCGTTACATCGCATCGCTCGACAGCAATGGCAGAACCACAGCAGGGTTGCACCTCGTAGACCGCACTCATCCTTTCTACTCTCTTGAAAGCAGCAATAATATTATTGCAATAACTACCGACCGATATAATGAATTCCCGATTATCATAAAAGGTTACGGAGCAGGTGCCGAAGTCACCGCAGCTGGTGTTTTCGCCGACATAATCAGTATCGCAAACATCCGTTAAAAATAGGAAGGCATTAATTATCCGATATATCGATGAACTTATAAAAGTCAACTGTTTAACCATGCAATATATTCCGGTAAAAGGTTCCTCACCGGCAGTTTCACTGAAAAATGCCATAGCCCGAGGCTTGGCACCCGATGGAGCCTTATATCTTCCAGAATCACTACCACGCATACCGGCCGCGTTTTTTAACAATATAGCCGGAATGACTCTTCCCGAGATTGGGTATGTGGTTGCCAATATGCTTTTCGGAACCGACATCGAGGCCGAAAAACTGAAGCAGCTCGTTGACTCTACCATAAATTTCGATATACCGTTTATCGAAACATCACCCAACCGTTTCACTCTCGATCTGACAAAAGGGCCTACCGGAAATTACAACGACCTCGGAGCCAGATTTATGGCTCGCCTTGTTGAAAACGAATTGAAAGGCCGAAAATTCAATATAATTGTTGTTACAAGTGAAAATGTTGGTAACGCAGTTGCCGAGGCTTTCAACAGCGTGGAAGGTGCAACTACTTACGTAATATATCCCGCAGGCTCCTTATCGCCTGTCCGACGACATCAACTTCTATCTTACGGTAAGAATATTGTACCGGTAGAAGTTTCGGCGCCGTTCGCAAAATGTCAGGACCTTGCACGCGATATACTTCTCGATAAAGAAATCATTGAACACACCATCACTCTGTCGGCCAACTCCATCAACATAGCGATATTATTCCCCCGTGTAATATATTTCTTCTACGCCTACGCCCGCCTGGCCGCCCTTAATCGTCCGCTCGACAATGTTGTTATCGCAACCCCGACCGAGAATCTCGGCAATATCACGGCGGCAGTCATCGCCCGTAAAATGGGACTACCTGTCAGCCGCTTCATTGCAATTCTGCAAAACAGCGTAGATGCATCCGACATTGTTAACGAGTCAAGGATCACGGCTCTTATCAAAGATGATAAGGAAAAAATAGAAATCTATTCTCCCAAAACGCATCCGTTGCTCGATGAAGAGATATCCATAACGTTGCTGACCGACAATCCCGATCAATGGAAAGATCCCATACACCATCACAACCGGAAACCAATCCATATAATGCCATCGCTCGGGGCGATAAGAAAAATAATCTTATCCAACACATAACGCCGACTATCAATAATAACCATAAACAAACATACCTTATGAAACGTCGTACACTGAAAAAAGTCATCCGCTATACTTGCGGTGATATCGCAGGAGAATGTATCTTTGCTGCCCACATGATTCCCGGTA
>CAZHHF010000128.1:0-6370 GCA_964531905.1 uncultured Bacteroides sp. | reverse complement strand
GTCAGGCAGTCTCTTTTAAGTGTATGATTTGAGACGTGGTTAAGGTCTAATTGGCATAATGATTATTCCCAGCCGTCGGTGTCAAATCCTTCATTTGCGTCAGGGGTGGTATAGAGTTTGCCATCTATGAATACACCTGCCTGATCTGTGATATCCTCCCACACGATAATCGGAGTATCAAGTTTTTCGGCTGTGTCATCGCCGTAAGCAGTGGTCTCGGTGAGCATAAGGTAGCCGTCTTTTGCGATACCATTGTAGTATGTCTCAACAGTACGCATCCGACCGTCGGAATAAGCTAACGTTACTGATTTCATGGCTTTGACACCATCACCATTTTTCCAGAATGCCCATCCGGTAGTTACATCGCCGTTTTCTTCGAAAGATGTGTTTATTAAGTTTGGTTCAGTCACTTCATTCTCGGCAAGAACGGGTGTTCTCAACGGATAGTTGGAGTTGAAGATGCAAAGTGTTTCAAGATATCCTTCAGCGCCAGTCGCGATGTTGGAGGCTTTTACAAAACCGTCGGCGGGGCTATCAGTAAGGAGAAAAATTTCACCCATCTGTGTCGGCGCAACTGTTTCCGATTTTGTATCAGGAGCAGATTTAAGATCAACTCCGGCCATTTTTATTGCAACATAAGTCGCTGGGCTGTCAGCGGTAGCATTTGCCGAGCAGGAAATCAGCAACGCCGCAAGGGCGATAAAAGAGATGAAAGAATAAAAATAATGTTTCATAAAATTGTTATTTGGGTTTCGGATAAATTACTTATCGGGAGAGGTAAACCTTTTTGCCGTTGATAATATAGAAGTCGGAAGGCAGTCTGTCGATATCGGCCTGAGTAGCATTGCGTTTTATACAAATGCCTTGCATATTGAAGATATCGACGGGACGGTCATCATCAACTGTCACATCATAGATGCCTGCAACGTCAGTGGAAACAGTGTTTGAACGCGAGCGCCAATAATTGTCGGAAGCACGAGACCCTGAGGGCTTGGGGATAAGGGTCTCAACTACATAATACTGCGTAGACTGCGGGGCGTCATAGTCGCTGTAAGATGTTGTGTTGCCGGAGACTTCGGCGATACATTCCATGGATGCGGGACTGTCGCCGCGCAAAATGCGATAAGTCGAGACATTGCGACCTTCATATTTGGTCCATGATATATTCCATTCGTCATTTATGCCCTTGTTTATCACTGCATGAATGGGTTGCTGCGGGCTGCTCTGCAATGATTCGCCATAGTAGAAGCGGGCTTTTATGGCGTAGCGCGAAGTGTGTTCTTTGGGCGATGATTCCATATCGACGAACGTGTCATCGCCTGACATAGCGCCTATATACTCATACTCATTGGATGTCTCGGTCTCTTTGTAGACATGGTATTCCATTACATCCTTATCCAGACCCATTGATCGGACACAGTATTTACCTGTGCTATCGTCAATATCCACGATGCCGATACCCGGATAGTAGTTGCCGGTAACGTTTGATACTTCGACCTCGTAAGTTGTGCTACCATAAGGAGCACTAACGGTATGGATCACTCTTCTTTGTTTGCACCATGAATCATAATTGAATCTTATAGCGACCGTCTGATCATCAATGCGTTGATAATTCTCCGTGAGGGTTACCCATGCTCCCCGGATACCGGTATTATAGCCCATCACTGTCCATGAGTGTTCGTAAGCGGCATCCGCAGGTAAATAAACCAACGCACCGCCTGCAATCTCATCAGGCAGCCAGAAGGACGCATCCAGCATAGGATGAACGAGAATGGTGAAAGATCTGTCGCCAAAAGAGATGGTCTTGGTGCCTTCCGAAGTCCAGTAGACATAAGCGGTCTGACCTGCAATCCGTTCAATTACAGCATCTTCGCCGAAGTTTACCTGAGAGAGATCTATACCCGCCTTGAATGTTATAGCTGTCGGCGAGTCGACCATCGTTTCGGCCGGGGCATCGTAGCCGTCAGATTCGACCATGACAGTTATCGGAGCTGAAAAGTTGCCCGGACACATGCGTCCATCGACTGCCTGAACTTTTATTTCATACTCACCGTTGCTTAACGACATAAGCGGAATAGGGAAGCGGGTTGCATTTATAAGCAATGCATCATTGGGAACGGGAACACCGTTAAGTCCACCGTTAAGAGGTGAGATAACATAAGAGTCGTCGCCATCAGCGTTGCTGCGTTTAACGGAGAGATTGTAGCGAAGAGCTGCCGACGGAGTCTCTTTGTCGCTTGCCTTCTCCCAAGTTATGATGAGGTTACTACCTTCGACAGACGCTTTGACGCCTGACGGAGCTGACGGTTTCTCGTTGGGAGCACTGCGGATAATGGAGTTGGCCAGACCGGGATGACCGTCGGAGCGCAGATATGGCAGCTCATCCCTCAGCTGGAGGGCCCCATCGGGTTGAACCACTGAAAAACTGCGGTCAGGGCTAAATAATATTATAGAAGATTTAGTAACTAAATCAAAACATCCGTTATTGTCGAAATCAAAGCGAATATTTTTGAACGAAACACTACCATTCCTACCTGACATATCTAACGAAGTCATTTTATTGTCATCCCATAAAATGAAATAATCCTGATTATCAGTACAGCATACAAAATCCGGCTTACCGTTACCATCGAAATCATTGACCATGGTATAACCGAATGAGAGGCCATCAATATTAGTGGGTAATTCTTGCGTGCGGAAATTGAAGTCACCCAGATTCTCATACAGATAATTTGTAGAGCCGAAATAATAGACATCTGTCAGACCATCATTATTTGCATCGAAAAAATATCCGTTGTCAAAGTGGGTTGGATCAAACGATCCATTCTCTATATTAATAAAGTCTGCATAATTACCGCCGTTCTTCATAACAACTCTATAAGCCCACCTGCTATCATAGGCATCCCGAAGGCCGTCATTATCCAAGTCCGGAAGATATTTATAACTATCATTAAAATTATCGGGCGTCATATCGTCCATCGATTGGTCACCGGCGTTGATCAGGTGACCTGCCTGATGGATAATATCGGGCAAGCCGTCGCGGTTTACATCGACAGTTAAAGGATAGCTATAATTGCGTGTATTAAATAGGCTCTTGAGCTTTGTATAATTGCCGGAGGGGTCTCCTTCATAAAAATAGTCATCATGAATCTCGGCAACACCGTCAAGATCAAGATCCGCAGCCCAATCCACAACTATCTTATCGTTCTTGATTTCAAAACGTACGGGGTATATTTCAATATCGCGTGTCACGGTTTTCGAATTACCCATTCCGTCTGAAACAGTCATCGCAATGGTCTTCATGCCCGGAGTAGTGAACAGCATGTGACCCTCACCGTCAGTCTCGGAGATGAGCTCGCCGCCTTCGGCGCTCCAGTTGACACTGAGACCGGCAATATCGGAAACAGCTTTCAACGTAATATCTTCATAGATGGCTACATTAATGGGTGCTTCTATGATAAATTGTGCCGGCAACTGAGTGTTTTTGAATATTGCAGCATCGCTGAATTCAGAGCCGAGGGCGTTGTCGTCGATACATTGCAGCGACACATAAATATCACCCATGGGCCATGACTGAGTGTTGAATTTTCGTTTGAGTTCATAACCGCAGTTACCGCGCAATGCGTTTCGACGTTTACCGTCAGGAGTAGCTGCGACACACATAATATCATCAGCATCAGGCGACGTGCCGATACGCAATTCGTAGGTAATATCGGATGCGGCTGTTTCATTGTCGCTTCCTTTTGCCCATGTGACAGTCAACTCTCCGGAATCAGGATCAAAACTCAACAGAGGTGCGGAGGGTTTCGGAGGACGGGTATTAGGCGCTACGGACGGAGTCAAAACGAAGCCATTAAACAAGAAGCTCAACTTACCGCTATTGTTGAAATCGACCGCATCCTTCACCTCCCATGAAGTCGTGTTATAGAAACTCTGAATAAAGTAGAGATCGATGATTATATAATCGGGAGAGGTGTTTACGGTCAGGCCTTTGATTGGATAGGTTGCGATTTTTCCAGCCGGTACTGAATAATTCTCCCGATCCAAGAACATATCGGCGATTACCTCATAGTAACCGTCGGAATTCCAATCAATGCACTTGCGGAAATTCATAGAGCCGTCGATGACATATTCCTTTTTCTTGAAAGACCCCTTGCCGTCATTCTCAAACATAACTAAGAAGGACATGCCACCATTATCTTTAGCATTAAACGGAATAAGGATGTCCACATCGCCGTCTTTGTCAAAGTCACGCAGCCAGATATCATCTCCGCAGTTATAGCCGCTGATAAGTTTCTTGGTAACAGCATCCGAACCGATGCGCTGGAGAGTAACGGATACGGTCTTGTTAGAGCTGTCGTAGAACAGGAAGTCATTGATACCATCATTGTCGAAGTCGCGGAAAAGCAGTTTGCCGCCAAAAGAATCTGTGGCGAAGCGACCGTCGCCGAGATTCATGTAGTAGTTGCCTGAGGAAGCATCGATGAAGTCGGGATAGCCGTCGCCGTTAATATCGGTCTGAACATAAGATGCGAATACCGCAGGGGGACTTTTAGTATCACCGACCGCCGACAACCCGCTGCCAAGCGGATTCTCTCCCGGAGGCATGATTTCTAAATAATCATCCATAGATATTGTCTTTAAGCTCTGGAAAGTTGGTTTGCCGTCAGAGTCAAGTGTTATTACGGAGTTGTCTTTGAGATTCAGGAAATCGGTGCGACCGTCATTGTCGAAGTCAATGAGTGCAAATCGTGCGGATTGGGTTTTATAGATTTCTTTCTTATCGAAATTTTTGTCAACAGAGAAGATTGTGCGCTCGTCGTAGCCTAAAGTAGTCTCAGAGTTTGATGTGAAACCCAAAACTTTTCCGAAATCAGTTTTTATGACCCACTCACCGCTACTGTTGAAAGTTGTAAGAGGATACTCACCATAGTGATTATCACCGACCCATTCCAGAATACCATCGCTGTCGAAGTCGTATGCTATGTTGGCATCAAGTTCAGAACTTATGAACGTTGCTGGCGTTAATTCTAAATCATTATCACCAGTCAAATAGGCGATATCAGGACCTAAAGTCGGTTCATTACGGTAGCCCGGTTGCACAACTGTACAGATTTTTTCACCGTAAGAGTAATAATATTCTCCGATATCCATATATTCAGAAAATCGGAAACGCAGTACAATCTGTTGGGTATTAGTCGGTAAAAGATAATATGCGCCTTCGCCCCAGGTAGTAACGATATGGATTAGAGGAATCTCACCGGCAGGCGTTATTGCAGAGCAGGTATATTGTCCGACTTCGCCGCCGTCAGTCAACTCTTGACAGTATGATAAATCCTCGGCGATGTTGAGACGGACATACGCTTGGTCGAGCGAGGAGAGCCCCGTTGCCGAGAAGCGAAGCTCGGCTTCAGAGTATGGGCAATCTTCCGATTTTTCAGATCCCATAACGACTCCGTCATTATCTGTGCCTTTGACAACCTGCATATCAAACTTGTCAATTATTATGTCGTCGCGGTTTGAAGGCAGTTCGCCAACGGTGTAGATCTGATAATCTTCCACATACATATTTCGACCCCACCGTAGACCATTTATGGCCGGGAGTGCAGTCATAGTGTATTCGCCCGGGTCGGCTACACCAATATATCTTTTGTCATAAGATAATATAGTCCAGAGAGTAGGGCCCGATGGGTATATTGGGCCTGATGTCACTCCGAACTCCCAAACTCTCAGTACCGGATTTTTCAATTCCGACAGATTAAGCTCGGGAGAGAAGAAACAATCACCCGGGTTGATTGTACGGTTGCCAAACTTTGCCATTGAGACAGACTCCATCGGGCACATGCGAGAATCTGCGGCGGTCATAATGGAGGCGTAGGAATAGCCTTCCCGCGGGCCTTGAGCAGAAGCAATTACGGCTAATAAAAGAGCCATTGCAAACAGAAATACTTTTTGTTTGATCATAGAAAATAGTTGTCGCCGGGCTCATCTCGTTGACATTGAAATGTTTATAAAAGAGAAGCGTGAGAGCCATATCCATTGCCCGTTCCACACCTTGAGGCCTTCGCAATGCCCAATCACAGTAGAACGGACAACGCAGAAGCCTCACGCAGAATATATGTAAACGCACCGCTCGCTGACGCTTACGCGTCAGTCGACAGTGTAGACTACATACTCCACATAAGCTGTCTACCGTTGTCTCATCCCTGACTGTGATTTGAAAGTTGCGAAGTTTCAAGGTGTCAAGAATCAGCGCGGATAAACGCTTTCATTATGTCTGCAGCCCCGCCCGCTTTGCCCGTGACCGGGCCTCTGCGATGCGGTCTGCGACTGTAAAGTTACAATAAATATTTTAAATATCCAATAAGTC
>CAZHHF010000127.1:0-6392 GCA_964531905.1 uncultured Bacteroides sp. | reverse complement strand
CTGTTCAAACGCAATGACTTGCGAACGATCTACAACGTCATTTACCAGGATGGGAAAGGCGGAACTTACTACATGAAACGTTTTGCGGTGACCGGTGTTACACGCGACAAGGAATACAACGTTACGCAAGGAAAGCCTGGTAGCCGTATAGTGTGGTTCACCGCCAACCCTAACGGCGAGGCCGAAACAGTGAAAGTTACCCTTAAACCGAAACTGCGGTTGAAAACACTCCAGTTCGACATCAATTTCTCGGAACTTGCCATTAAAGGGAAACAATCGCAGGGCAACATCGTCACTCGCAATGAGGTTCACCGTTTCAGCCTGAAAGATAAGGGTGTATCAACTCTCGGAGGACTCAAGGTGTGGTTCGACCCCGACGTTCTGCGACTGAACTACGACGGACGCGGTGACTATTTAGGCGAATTCCACGGCAACGATCAGGTGCTGGTGATTTTAAACAACGGCGAATTCTACACCACAAGTTACGATGCCGCCAACCATTATCCCGACAATATACTGAAAATAGAGAAATTCCGACCCGACCACGTGTGGACGGCACTGCTCAACGATGCCGATCAGGGATATCCCTACATAAAGAGGTTCACATTCGAGCCGTCGGCAAAACGTCAGCGCTATCTCGGCGAGAACCCGAAGTCGGAACTGATAATCCTGAGCGATGCACCTGGAGCGCGTTTCGAGATATGTTTCGGAGGTGATGACTCATTCCGTGAACCATTGACAGTGGTTGCCGCCGAATTTATCGGAGCTAAATCGTTCAAAGCCAAAGGTAAACGACTCACGACATTCACCATAGACCATATCACTGAACTGGAACCTGACGAAAATCCAACCGATGAAATTGACGAGACAGAGGTCACCGATGAACCGGTCGAGGAGAATGGAACGGAAACTACACCCGAAGACAAATCGGATGATGAAGTTCGTGATGAAATTAACGGCCAGCAACGTATATTCTGAACATGATACACCGGATTTTATTATCAGCGATTATTGCATTAGCAGCCGTCTTCACCTCCATTGCCGGCGAGAGTGACATCACGGTGTTACGGCCGGTGATGTCGGCCTACACCTTTGAAATCGGAAGTTCACGCATCGCCGACACCTATCTGTCGCCGCTACGCTACACCGGATGGAGTGCGGCCTTCGCCTACGAGAGAATGCAGGCAATGAAGTTCGCCCCAGAGAAATGGATGATGTCATTAGGATTTGAAGCCGGATTGGAACGCACTCTGAACCAATCGGGTAATGCAACAATCTGGGGTGCGGGACTTACAGCGCGATGGGGTATGATGAATCGGATAACCACCATAGGCCCGGTGAAAATAGCCGTCGGAGGATCAACGACACTCAATATCGGCGCGCTCTACACATCACGCAACGGAAACAATCCCGTGGCTGCAAAAGCTTCATGGACAGTGAATGCAACCGCTATGGCATGGTACAACGTGAAGATAAAGAGTCTCCCTATAACCTTGAGATGGCAGCCGACACTACCCCTGACAGGGTGTTTCTTCTCCCAGCAATATGGCGAGCTTTATTATGAGATCTATTTAGGCGACCACAGCAATCTGGCCCACTGGGCATGGCCCGGAAACTATTTCTCACTCGACAATCTGCTGACTGCCGACATCCGGTTCGGCGCCACTGCATTACGCGTAGGATATCATAGCTCGATCCTGTCGACTAAAGTCAACAATATCACCACCCGTTTGATTTCCAACAGTTTTGTCATCGGTGTTTCAGGTGAATGGCTGAGTCTGTCGCCAGACAGGCACATTTCGGCCGATACCCGCATCATCTCCACTATATATTAAATATGAGTAAGATATCTTCAAGAATAACAGCTCTGTTTGCGGTGATATTAGCGGTTCTACCGGGATGTCACAGCATCGAGGAATTCGACAATAACACCACTGGTAATTTCGAAGCTCTTTGGACGATCCTCAACGATCATTACTGTTTTTTTGAACAGAAAAACATCAACTGGGACTCGATCCACACTGTCTACGGCGCAAGGATCAAGCCGGGTATGAGCAGCAGTGAACTATTCGACGTGTGCGCTGAAATGCTTGACGAACTTAAGGACGGCCACACCAATCTGTCGGCCCCGTTCAACACTTCCTATTACCGGAAATGGTGGAGTGACTATCCGCAGAACTACAACGCAAGGGTCGTGGAACAGTATTACTTCAACTTCAACTACCGTCAGGCATCGGGACTGATGTATGGAATCCTGCTCGAGAACGTGGGATATATAAGATACGCATCGTTTGTCTCACCGATCGGTGACGGCAATCTCGATTCGGTTTTAGCCTATCTTGCGACATGCGACGGACTCATCATTGACATCCGCGACAATGGTGGCGGTTCGATGACCAATGTCGACAAACTCGTTGCCCGTTTCATTGACCATCGCACGCTGATGGGTTACATTTCTCATAAAACCGGACCGGGACACTCCGATTTTTCAGAGCCATACGCCTATTACATCGACCCTGCTCCCGAAGGTAGAGTGATGTGGGGTAAACCGGTGGTCGTTCTCACCAACCGCTCGACATTTTCGGCCGCCAATAACTTCACATCGGTGATGAAACTTCTGCCTCAGGTTAAAATAGTAGGTGCGAGAACAGGAGGCGGATCGGGTATGCCTTTCTCATCGGAACTCCCTAACGGTTGGGGCGTGAGATTTTCGGCCTGCTCGGTTCTCGATGCCGAAGGAAACAGCACTGAATTCGGAATAGATCCTTCGGAAGGTTGTGCGGTCGATCTCGATGAAGAACTTGCCGTGAAAGGGATCGATACCATGCTCGAACGCGCTATTTCTCTTCTGAAGTGACACTGTTGTCAGCTGCAACCGAAGCATCGGCCACAGGCGTACGCTTGTCGGCCGACAAGCGCTGCATCATCGGTATCGAAAGCTTATGACGGCGAATTGTGTAGTTGATGGCATTGTCGCGGCACACGTTTATACAATCAAAGCAATTGATACACCTCGATCCGTCAACAACATGGTCGTCAAGATCGATGCACTCGGCTTTGCACACATCCTCACAACGGCGGCAGTTGGTACACAGATCGGTGTTTATATCGAAATGAAACACCGACCAGCGGCTGATTGCCCCGAGCGCCGTGCCTACCGGACAAATCGTATTGCACCATAGACGTCCGCGACGAGCCGACATCACTACGATAAAAATTATTATGCCAAGCGTTACCAGATAGGCAAAAACCGATGCACCTGCAATCTCAAAAGCGATCAGTTTGACCATGCGCACGTAAATAGCGTCAGGATCAAGGATACATGCGGCTGCAGTAAAACCGGCAGGGAGCGTCGCAAACACTATGGCGAGCGTGGAATAACGTAAAGTTGAAAGCGGAACTGAGTAACGGAAAACCCGTTTTCCGGCCATACGTCGCGTAATTCTCGGCAACCTGATAAATATATCCTGGAAAGTGCCGAGCGGACATACCGACGAGCAGTAGATACGGCCGAACAGATACGTTACCACGATCCATAGAGCGATAGTCGACAGCGATATTGTCAGAATAAGCGTCATGAACTGAACATGCTGAATAATATCGGCCACCATCAACAGCGAAGTCAGCCATCCGGCCGATACGGCAGTAACTATCGTCAGACAGAGCAACGAAACTGCAATGCGGGTATATTTCAGAATTTTTTTCAATTTCAGTTCAATGTGTTGTATGCAAAGTTAGCTATTTTTTTGTAAGTTTGCCTGAAATTAACGTAAATGACCATGAACCACTCAGAATTACCTGTTCCCGACTGGGCAAAAGAGACCAACTGCGCGATAACCGTCAGCGATGCCGAATGTCGTATCCTTTACATGAACGACAAAGCTAAGGAAACATTCGCTTCACGAGGCGATCTCATCGGGCATAATCTGCTCGATTATCACGGCGAACGAGCAACCGCTATAATACATCATCTACTCGAAACCGGCGGCACCAACTGCTACACCATAGATAAAAAAGGAGTGAAGAAAATGATCTACCAGTCGGCATGGCGCCGCAACGGCGAAGTTGCCGGACTTGTTGAGATTTCAATGGTTATACCTGAAGAAATGCCCCATTACATAAGATAACAGGATGATAAATATTATAGTAGCCGTGGCAAGGAACAATGCGATAGGCCGCGGAGGTGATCTGCTTTATCCAATTTCAGCCGACCTCAAACGATTCAAACGGCTCACGATGGGTCACCCCATCATCATGGGCAGAAAAACTTTCGAATCGTTCCCTAACGGACCCCTTCCGGGACGCCGGAATATCGTTGTAACCCGCAACAGCAACTACGATGTCGACGGAATAGAGAAAGCCGGCTCATTACAGGATGGAATTGAGAAGGCAGGTAACAGCGAAGAGATTTTCATAATCGGCGGAGGCGAAATTTACCGTCAGGCAATCGACATGGCCGACCGACTCCATCTTACTGTTATAGAAACCGAACCAGAGGATGCCGATACATTCTTCCCCGCGATAGATCCTGAGAAATGGCATGTCACCCAAGAATCCGATCCGGAAACCGACCCCCGCTCAGGAGTAACTTACCGGTTCGTGACTATGGACCGCACCTGATCTCACCATAAAATATCTTTGATTATTCCTATTATTTCAATAACTTACGATCGTTATCACCACTCTCCAACACGATCATCTGGTGGATGCGCTCCCAAGCAACGAGCGGCGTTTTGATTTCGGGATATAAGAAGCTTACGAGTTCATCGAGCAAGTCATCGGACTGCGTTTACTGATAACCTTGATAGAGATTATCAACGATGATGTATGTCTCAAACGGCACTTAGGAGAAGTTGGTAGTAATGCCTGGCCGATGTTTGAGTTTGACTGGGCGAGTTAGCATTAGCGGCGTCGAATCGAGTCAGTCGAGGTACGGAAAGAGTTCGGCAATGGTAAGAGGTGTAACCTCGAAAAGCACATTTTAGAAGGTATGATCCGCTTCCAACAACCTTTGTACAACTCCGATTGAGCAAGCAAAAGGTCTTCAACCCGTCAGTTGACATATCATCAGCGATTAACTTAAAGACTGTTCGCATCTACTTGTCGGAGAGTTCCGACCAAGATGCAGGGATTTGAAAATTGATTGAAATTGTTTCCATAAAGAAAGAGTGTTATCGTACTGCAAAAGTAAGGTAACACCCTCTTTACGGAAAAGATGCAATTTTATTACTTCTTATTATTTTCGGATTGGGAATTTAAACCTGCAGCTAAAAAGCAAATGCTTGCAACTGCCAAAGGAACTCCGATTACGGTCGAACACATTATATCCGGCCGGACACCATAAATAGAAAAAACTGGCTATAAATTAGCTGACTCTTTTGTAAGAACCATTGGTCTGTTGCTCCCAGCGGTGACCATATACATCTACATAGCCTCCGGAATAATCATGGGATATTTCAACGTTACCTTCATCGGTCTGCAGGTAGCGTTTTGAGCTACTGCTCGAACCGCTACTCCGTGAGGTCGAACTCGACCCGGCGCTGTCGTTGATGAAATCGTCTAAATATTCTCCCCGATTTTTGATTATCATTACTAATGTGAAGACACCGCCAATGATAGCTCCAGCCCAAAAACTGTCGAATATAAGCCATGTGATAGCCCCAAGCACCAGTGAAAGACCAAGCAATGCCGCAGCGATTTTCAATAGCACGTACGCAATGGCCAGACCAATGATGCCTAAAATGATGTAGAGTATAATTTCCATAAAGAAAAAAGATAATGGTAATGATTTAATTACAAATTTAAATCGAAAATATCACCACTCTGCCAAACAACTGTTAAATAATTATAATAAAAAAATATTCAATACTCCGATTGCGGTGTTTCAGGTCACAATCCAGGCGAACAAACCACAAGTTAGAAATAAGAAAAAATGTATAAAACAAACGTGAGTTCGATATAAGGAATTAGAACAACGTCAGCTGATTATCAAAAACAAATTCCAAAGATGTGGATGGTTTCTTAGGAAAGAAACAGTAAGCAGCAATAGCACTCAAGGCATGTCGCCATTCTCCCACGGATTGAAGAACTCGTGCTTTGAAGACAAGTAAACTATTCTTTCCTGTATAGTGTTTACTATGTTAGTAAATAGAAGATGCCATAGCGTTGTTTTTTAATTTTAATATTGTTTTTTATATACAACGCTATGGCGTTTTTTATCCATTTTTTTCTTATTTGAACCGCATTGCACGGTTAGTTCGTCCGAATGCTACTCTTTGAGAATCAACATATTACATTAAGGAAATTTTAATCCTTCAGACAAGCAAGAGGGATAACATGAACTCCATCCGGGCGAGTATATGCCATTGGTCCTGCTGTTATCACCATTAGCA
>CAZHHF010000126.1:0-6398 GCA_964531905.1 uncultured Bacteroides sp. | reverse complement strand
TGCCACATCAAAACGTTTCAGAGGGCAAGGATTCATGAAATCGCTTCTTAAAGACGCAATCAATGAGTCCTATCGTCGCGGAGACATATTCTCTACACTTATTCCGGCTCACCGGTGGCTGTATGAATACTATGATAAAGTAGGCTACTCAACCGTATTTTACATTGAAGAGCAACGCTACACATCGCTTCATACTTTTAATTTCAACGGTAATTATGAGCAGGTTGAGAACATTTCATCCGAAGAGGTTTACCGTGCATTTGACCGAATGATGCATCAGCGGCCAAATTGTATTCAGCATAGTTATGATGACTATCTTAATATCCTTGCCGACAATGAGATGGATGGTGGAGCAGTGATCGCACTTCGTGACTGTGACTCACATGAAATTTCAGCTATCACATTCGGAGTGATGAACGATAGCAATCTTGTCGTGAAAGATGTTCTCGCAGTAAATGAGGATGCGTCAAACGCCGCATTATCTACTATATCATCTAAATTTCCACACGTTTCAATAACAGTAATTACAATGCCACAGAACAACAGTTTATTACCGATAGAATCGCGCGGTATGGCGCGCCTGATTAACGTAGGTCGAATGCTTAAATCGTTTGCATCTGCCTATCCGTCGTTGAAAACCAACATGCGTGTGACCGATCCGATCATCCACGAAAACAGTCATATCTATTTTATTGACAACGGTTCATGTACAGTGAATGATGGATTCAGTGGTCATCTCGATCTCGATGTTACCGTCGACGTGTTGACATCGATAATTTTCAGTAGCGAGAAAGTTGGAACTATTTTCCGGTTACCGACATCGCGGCCCTACATGTCATTGATGCTTGACTAACACTTTACTAATTGCACTACTATCAGCCGTCCTCCATTTTCGGTCGATAAGAGAATCTTACGTCCTTCGGTTAACGGAACATATTCACCGATACCTATTTTCTTATTGTCCGTTTTATCCCAAAGGGAATCAAGCCGCCGGTTGATTAGAATCCATTGCCCATTATGGAAATGGAAGTCACCTACTGGTTTCTGCTGGTCTATGGTGACTTTCTCGTTTGCGACTATGAACCGATTTACATGCCACAGGTAAAGCGTCTGCTTGTCGTAAACCATCATACGGTAATTCTCGGGTATGAATTTCCCGTTACCTGGTGAATAGTAGAAGTTGAGTACCGGTAAAACACCATGATATGAAGTGCCGCAGAAAGGACATCGCGGGCGGAGGGTATTGTCGAATACATACCATCCGTATTCACATTTAGGGTTCTGACACGGCTGCATGAGATCGGTTGTCTTCACTAATGCCTCCTCCCATTCATTTGCCGTAGGCCGCAATGACGGATTATGCAGTCCGTCGATGAATGCACGGTCGAATAGCGCTTTTAGATATGGTCCGGCTATCGTATACGGCAATTTGTTGACATCACCCTGAGGAAGTTCCGACGGTGCCATACTCTTTAAGTTTGGCCGGTTGCTTTTATCGGTCGGATGTTCAGTAAAGAGTGCTTTTTCACCCATAGATAGCTCTTCATCCTTGTTCGGATCAGTATCATGCACTTTACCGCCTCTAAGTGGATGACGGTTAAAAAGATACATATAGATGAGAACTGCCAGCGCATGTCTGTCGGTAAGTATCGACGGTAACTTTTTATTTGGATCGCCTACTTTGAGTAATCGCGTCTGCATTACCTCAGGAGCGATGAAATCTGGCGTTCCTACAACTTCGGGCGGATATTTTCCTGGAACAACAAGCCCGTCGCAATCTATTATACATGCTTTTCCTGTCGACGGATCAACCAATACATTCTTATATGACAGGTCGGAGTGGGCGAGACCGGCTGCATGAAGGCGCTTGACTGCGCGAGCGATCTTAATACACATGTGAAAACGCTTCAGCCAAGTCCCTTTATCTTTGGCTGTCAGGAATTTATTGCAAAGTTTTGCCGACGCGAACCATTTACCTTCTTTTTCCTTCCCTTTGAACGGACCTTCCTGAAAAAAGAAATGTGACTTATACGCAGGAACAACAATCCCTGTCTTACCATTCCACTCAACAGTTTTTGTTGGCCAGCAGAACAGGTCGTTCCAATAATCTCCACCGATTCTGTTAAAAATGCGGTCACGGTATGTCCCGGTTATATTCTCAAGACGGTCGCGGGAGTTTGCATCCTGTTTGTCACGGAAAAACAGAACAACGTTTTTCTTGTCGGGAGTCCAGTATGCGTCTTTCATCCCTCCTGAACTGAATATCTCGTCGATAAACTCCACGGTGGAGCCATCCGATGCTTTTACTTTGACAATTCCCATGTTTATCAATATAGTATAGCTATTGTACGGTCGTCATGATTGCCGGTCGACCAGAATTTCAGCCACTCGATAAGCTGTTTCCCGGTCGCTTCGTCATTATCGGCAGGAGTTATGGCGGTTTTCAGGTCATTCCATAGCTCGTCCCATTTCTCAATACGGTTTAGATTGGCATCTGTTTCAAACTTTGCGTCCGAAACACCATCAGTCATCAATATCAAGGCCGAAAAATCGGTCTCTATTGAAAATCGCAGACGCTTCATTATGTCGACAGGACTTGAAAATATGGAATCCATCGTCAGGAAGCGAGTCTGTCCGGCATATTCCCCTCCATCGGGAACTCCGAGCAGTTTGAGATATTTTGTCGAATCGGTATATATGGCCATTGCGCCGTCACCCACCCAGAACGATGCCACAAACCATCCGAAATCAAACTTCTTGCATATTGCAAGCAGGAGAGTGGTTGAGAAGTCTTTTATATTTCCCTCGGGATGCTCTGTCTCCTGAAAGTGATGTATCGCGCGGTTCGCTTTGAATGCTGATGACCCTACGATGCGGTATATGAAATCGCTTACCGTTTTTCTTGCATTCTCATTCTCAGTCTGCGAGTGATACTTACTGATCGCTTGCTCGAATCCACTATCCACCTTCAGAAAATCTAAGCAGTATTGTGTGGCTGTCTCAACAGCAATCTCGGCTCCCTTACGGGAATATATCGCCGATCCGGCACCATCGGCAACCGCAAGGATAAACCATCCTGTTGAATTATCAGCGATTACCTTGAAGCTGTCATCACGCGGACGTCCTTCGTGAGCATGTGATCTACCTCTCTGGCTCGCCGCGATTATACACTTTTGATCCATCGGCATATAGACCGATTCCGAGTCCGGACGATAATATTCAATGCTCCCGGGAGTCGGTATGTCCTTCCATAGATCGCGCGGATCAGGATTGATGGTAAGTTGAATCTCCTTATTATAATTCCCACGGTCAGCATTGCAGCCGTTACAATGATACGAAAGAGTCAGCGTATAATCATTGGCAATCTCAGGAGTCCCGCTAATGATACCTTCACCGCGATCATTTAACTCGAATTGCAATCCGCTACCTTCCAATCCGGTGATATGATAATCATCGGCCAGTTCTGTTGGTATGCTGATTGATGCCTTATACGGAATCCCTTTCTTCCCGTTAGGCAATCTCAGGTCGAGTGCTTCGATATTATTTTTAATTATCAGTTCCTTATCCATGACTGACTGTTTGAATTGCGTCCAGTCTTCGGTGGCACGCCATTTTATAAACTCAATTATTAAATCATCGGTAGGCATAATCCCCTGTGACTTCAGGTACTCCTTGCCGGCGACAGTATATATTTCTATGTATCGTTTAAGAGTGCGCGATATCCGTCTTCTGTTTCTCATCATCCGTTAGTGCGGTTAATATCGAAATTTTCCGATGTGAATTCCATTGTTCCGTTCATGCCACACCACGGACACGATGCTTTGAGATCATCGCCCACACAAAACATATTTCCACACGTGCATCTTACCATTGCATACTGATTACCGCAACAGGGACATATAGGGGACCCTACAAGCTCTCCTACATTTATCTGTCGCTGTTTGACTCCGCTATCAGTCAGTGCTGAATAACTGCTTTCATCAATAGGATAAGCACCGACGAGTTTAAAGTCGATGGGATTGAATCCTGGCAATTCCTTAACCGATGAAGCACGTTTTGCAAATTTGATAAGGTAAGGACGGCGTGTCAGTGAACATTTTCCAAGAATAACAGCGAAATTTTCATCTACATTGCACGTCGATGCAGTATCAACCTTCTCGATCGTTTTCCCGTCGATAGGCGCAAGTTTGAAGGAGTCTGTACCGATTTCCGATAGCGACACACTTGTAGTTTTAATTGAATCACTTACCCATTTGAAAAATGCTTTATAGCTTACTTCATCATTCGGATTGAATCTTACGACATTCTCGGTTATTGCACTGAAGATCGCAGGATTAAAATTGTCTCCTATTGAAATAACTATGATATTTGCATGTTGTCGGTAATAATTATTCCACCGTTCGAATGCCTTTGACGTATCATCCGTTGGTGTACCGTCGGTAAACAGAAACACAATCGGTTTCCAGTCTCCCTTTTCCTGAATTGTAGTGCGTTTCACATCAGAATCAAGCTTATCCATTAGAAATTCCAACGCTCTTCCTATTGCAGTGCCGCCACCGATATTGAGAATAGGGGGATAGAACATATATAGTTCAGTCAAACCACTCATCTCCATCGGTTTACCTGCAAAAGCGATTACGGAAATGAAAGCTGTTTCAAGCGCGTATGGATCCGTTCGCAGTTCCTGAATAATTGATCTTAACCCTTTCTGCACATTTTCTATCGGTTCTCCTATCATGGATTCCGATACATCAATCAGAAAATATATTGGGAGCCGTCTCATTGACAATACTATTCTTTGATGGATAACGGTTGTGGAAATTTACCGGGAGAAAGATACACTCGGCCCGGCCCGGTTACATTAAGCAGGCTGATCCCCTCGCCGGCAAAGAAATTCGACAGTGACCATTCGGCATTCATGCGCGATTCCGGAATCCCTTGAATCGCAACTATGCTTTCTTCGTCAAGATATACTGTTTCTCCATGCTTCAGATCAATAACTATCGGCGATCCGTTGCTGTCAAGAAAAACTGTAGAACTGCCCGAGATTTTCTGAAGCAGAAGTCCCATACCGCTCAACATACCCGATATTGAGAATTTTGATGACACATTGACACGTTTGTTCGATGCCACGTAGACACCTCGGTGACATATTATATCCTCATTGCTGATTTTTACAGGTACCAGACAGTGATGACCACCTAAAACGAGCTTTTTAGGCTCTCCTGAACGATTGAAATAGCGAACTATAAACAATGATTCACCCGATATTTTAGCACCGATAATCGATCCTAATCCACGACCGTTTACAGCGACCTCCTTTTCGATGCCGCGTTCATAATAAAGCATTCCGCCACGTTCGGCATAAAATTCTTCACCTGGAGAGAGGGTGACCTCAAGATGCTGCACGAAGCTTCCGATAAGTTTACATTCCATGTTGGTTCATATTACCAGATTGATCTCCTCTGGCGGGGGAGGAAGAGTTATTGAGTCCGATGCTCCAACACTGCGATTACCTGCGCCGATCGTATCCGACACCCAGGTAAAGAACTTCCTGAATGAAGAACTGTCGAGAGTATCAAGTGAATAAAGCTTATCGGTGATCAATGAAAGAGGTTCTGTTTTTGCTTTCGGACCGGCCGCACATGCGACTATGCTGGCGAACCCTCCATTCTTCACCTTAGGAGCCATTTCAGTATACAATTGAGTGTCCGAAGGTTTTCCATCGGTAAGAATGAACAGTAAAGGCATCCAGTCCCCTTTTTGATCCGGTGTGGTTCGCTTGACCTCCCGATTCACTCTATCAAGTAATAATTTAAGCGCCTCACCGGTCATTGTCGGTCCCGACTGAGGGACAACAATCTCCGGTAACTGCAGATCATCGAGTGAAGTCAGCGGCAATAACGTTTTTACATCGCGGTCAAAAGTTATAATACTTATCCACACTGTTTCAAGGGCATACGGATCACTTCTCAGAGCTGAGATCATTGATTCCAGCCCGACCTTTACAGATTCTATCGGCTCACCATACATTGAGCCTGACGTGTCGATGAGAATATATACCGGAAGTCGTCGCATTACCTGATTTCTTATACAACGATATTTACCTCAGGTGGAGGCGGCGGAAGTTCGCTCAAACCTTTTACGTCACCGAATCCATCCTCGACTTTCATACTGCTGGTGCTGATCGATGCCGACACCCACTTGAAAAATGACTTGATTGTCGCACTATCCGTAGTATCGAGTTGCACGACACATTCGGTTATTTTCTTCAATGTATCGGTATTTGCGCCCTGGCCGGCTGCACATGCGACAACCACGCCCCATTTACGCTTATTGAACTCTTCCAGGCCTTTTTTCAAATCATCGGTTGGTTCACCGTCGGTCATTATGAACAC
>CAZHHF010000125.1:0-6400 GCA_964531905.1 uncultured Bacteroides sp. | reverse complement strand
TCAAGCAGCTCAAGAACGACCCCTGGGAAAATATCGAAACCAAATATCCCCTCGGAAGCCGCCACACTGCAAAAGTGCGCAACTTCACCAACTTCGGCGTATTTGTTGAAATCGAAGAAGGCGTCGACGGTCTCATCCACATCAGCGACCTTTCTTGGACTAAGAAAATCAAACACCCCAGCGAATTCACTCAGATCGGTGCTGACATCGACGTTGAGGTTCTCGCTATCGACAAAGACAACCGTCGTCTCAGCCTCGGCCACAAACAGCTCGAAGAAAATCCCTGGGATGTATTCGAAACTATCTTCACCGTTGGTTCTGTTCACGAAGGCACAATCGTCGAAATGCTCGACAAGGGCGCTGTCGTTGCTCTCCCCTACGGCGTAGAAGGCTTCGCAACTCCCAAACACCTTGTAAAAGAAGACGGTTCGCAAGCTAAAGTTGACGAAAAACTCAACTTCAAGGTTATCGAATTCAACAAGGACAGCAAACGCATCATCCTCAGCCACAGCCGCATCTTCGAAGATGAAGCTAAAGCAGAAAAAGTTGCAGCTGAACCTAAGAAAGCTAAACGTCCCGCACGCAAGGCTGAAGAAGCTCCCATGCTCTCTACTCCCATCGAGAAAACCACTCTCGGTGACATCGAAGCACTCGCAGCTCTCAAAGAACAGCTTGCTAAAGGTGGCAAATAATATCTGAAAGGAATCAATTCCTATATAAATAGGATGCGGACATGGTCCGCATCCTATTTTTTCGTTTATATATGTAAGCTATTCTTAAAACTTGTGAGCATTGCCGAATGCTCACTTTCATTTTCAGCAGATTTTCACTACATTTGCATTAAAATAACAACCGATGGATAAATTTGAACTCAATATACTGGGATGCGGATCTGCTACCCCCTCGCTGCGGCATCTTCCGGCATGTCAGATCGTCGATTTCCGCGACAATCTGATGATGATCGACTGCGGAGAGGGCGCCCAACTGCAGATGAGAAAAATGAAGCTGAAATACTCGCGGCTCAACCACATTTTCATCAGCCACCTGCACGGCGACCACTGCCTCGGACTTCCGGGACTCCTCTCCACTCTTGCACTGCACCAGAGAACCGGAACTGTTACCGTTCACATGTTTGAGGAAGGTATTCAGCTGTTCAAACCGTTGATCGATTTTCTGTGTCGCGAACGAAGCTACGAACTTAAATTCGAACCGGTAAACCATGACGGAGGAGTGGTGTTCGAGAACGATGCACTCACGGTAACGGCATTTCCGCTCTACCACCGTGTGCCTACCGTAGGTTATATCTTCCGCGAAAAACCGAAGAAAAGACATATAATCGGCGACATGGCGAAATATTACGATGTACCGGTGAGACTGCTGCCTGATCTACGCGACGGAGCCGATCTGATTCTGCCCGACGGTACGGTTATAGACAACGAACACCTTACGACTGATGCCGATCCCGCACGCAGCTACGCTTACTGCTCCGACACGGCTTTCGACAAACGTGTAGCCGAAGCGGTTGAGAGAGTCGATACGCTATATCATGAAGCGACATATCTTGATGACGAGCTTCAGCGCGCAGGCGAACGATTTCACGCCACTGCATCACAAGCTGCCCAGATCGCCAAGATGGCCGGAGTGAAACAACTGATACTCGGTCACTATTCGAAGCGTTACTTCAACGAAGAAGGGCATCTAAAAGAAGCGTCGGCAATATTTCCCAATACAAAAGTCGCCAATGAAGGCGAAGTGTTCGACCTTGCCAACCCATGATTGCAAACGACGATGAACTGATGATGCGGGCCGCACTTGCCGAAGCAATGCAGGCATTCGACGAAGGCGAGATTCCGATAGGAGCCGTTGTAGCATGCGACGGAAAGATAATAGGAAGAGGACACAACATGACCGAACGTCTCACCGACGTGACCGCTCATGCCGAAATGCAGGCGATAACTGCGGCCGCTCTCACCCTCGGAGGAAAATATCTGACCGATTGCACGATATATGTGACCGTAGAACCGTGCATAATGTGTGCAGGCGCTATCGGCTGGAGTCAGCTAAGCCGCATAGTCTACGGAGCTGCAGATCCAAAGCGAGGATATTCATCGATCGCGCGTAAATCGCCGTTCCATCCTAAAGCTACTGTCACCGAAGGCGTTCTCGCCGACGAGTGCAGCAAATTAATGAAAACTTTTTTCACATCAAAAAGATAAGCGATGATCACCATTGTAGAAAATCTCCCGATGCCGAAACGCTCAAAGCAACTGATAGAGAATCTGGGCCAACATGTTCTCGTTCTTGACGGCGGACTCGGCACAATGATCCAACGGCTTAATCTCGAGGAATCGGATTTCAGCTCAGGTTGCGGGTGTCACCATTGTCAACAAGGCAACCACCGTCTCAAGGGTTGCAACGATATACTCACTGTTTCCAAACCTGAAGTGATCGCAGGGATACACCGTGCATATCTCGAAGCGGGTGCCGATATTATCGAAACCGACACATTCAACGCAAATGCATTGTCGCTGGCCGATTACAGGTTAAGCGACCGTGTAACCGAAATAAATCTTGCCGGCGCACGCATAGCGAAAGAGGTCTCTGAAAAATACTCGGCTGAAACCGGCCGTCCCACATGGGTGGCAGGAAGCATAGGCCCTACAAGCAAGTCGCTGACAATGGCTGCAAATCTCAACGATCCTATAACGTGGAATGAGATGACCGAAGCGTATATGACCCAGGCAACGGCGCTGATCGACGGTGGTGTCGACCTGTTGCTGATCGAGACCGTGTTCGATGTTCTCAACGCCAAAGCGGCCGTCTATGCCTGTCGCGAGGCAATGCGCAGACGTGGGATAAGTCTGCCTGTGATAATCTCGATTACCCTGACCGAAAGCGGGCGTACACTATCGGGCATGACACCGTTGGCATCGTTCATCGCCACAAGTCATGCCAACCCGCTTGCCGTGGGCTATAACTGCGGTTTCGGTGCTGAAGCGATAAGCAAGTATATCGACGAGATACAGGATATACCGGCAGCAATAATAATGTACCCCAACGCCGGCCTTCCCAATGAACTGGGCGAATATGATGAGTCGCCCGACATGATGGCCGAAGCTATAAAACCGTTGCTTGATAAACGGAAACTGAATATCGTTGGCGGATGCTGCGGAACTACTCCGGAACATATAGCCGCAATAGCACGTATCGCCCACAAAGCGCATCCGCGTCCGATCCCGGAACGTGACACGACCCGCACTCTCTTCAGCGGGCTTGAACCGCTCGACGCCGACCGATGTGAATTCATCAACGTTGGCGAACGGTGCAACGTTGCCGGCAGCCGTAAGTTCCTGCGTCTGATCAAGGAAGATAATATCGATGAAGCCGTCGATATTGCACGCGGTCAGGTTGCCAAAGGTGCTGCCGTAATTGACATAAACATGGACGACGGCATGCTCGATACAGTCGCATGCATGAACCGTTTCCTCGTGAGGATCGCGACGGAGCCGTCGGTAGCGCGCGTTCCGCTGATGATCGACTCATCGGATTTCAATGTGGTAAAAAGCGCACTCACCCTGATCCAGGGTCGACCGATAGTGAACTCAATATCGCTCAAGGAAGGCGAAGAGAAATTCATAGAGCATGCACGTGAGATTCATGAACTCGGTGGTGCAATGGTTGTGATGGCATTTGACGAACAGGGTCAGGCCACGACAGTGGAACGCCGCATCGAGGTTTGCCGACGCGCCTATACCCTACTTACCGAACAGGCCATGATCCCTGCCGGAGACATAATCTTCGACCCGAACATACTCGCCGTAGCTACCGGTCTGCCCGAACACAACAGCTACGGAAAAGATTTTATCGATGCTGCCGGATGGATAATGGAAAATCTGCCGGGCGTGAACGTAAGTGGCGGACTCAGCAACCTGTCGTTCTCGTTCCGCGGCAACGACTTCGTGCGTAACGCAATCCACTCCATCTTCATTGCCAAAGCGCGCGAACGTGGAATGAAGATGGCTATCGTGAATCCGTCGGGTATTCTTGACATAGCGACTCTGCCTGCTGATCTCGTAAAAGCGATCGATGACGTTCTCCTGAACACCGATTCAGGAGCAACTGACCGACTCATAGAAACAGCCGGACGCTATCAGCCTGAGAAGAAAACGCCGAAAACAGCCACCACCGAGACTAACGGCGATACGAAACCTGTGGAACAGCGATTGGCTGACGCGATCATCAACGGCACGACTGAGAATCTCGACAACATGCTGTCGGAAGCTCTTGCCAAGACCGGAAGTGCGGTAAACGTGATTGACCGAGTACTGATGAAAGGAATGGATGTTGTCGGCGAACGTTTCGGTGCCGGTGAAATGTTCCTCCCGCAGGTTGTGAAGAGTGCGACAGTGATGCAGCGCGCAGTTGAGATTCTGACTCCCGAGATCGAAAAAGAGCGCGCAGCTGACAATTCATCGGGCGACAGCACCGGTTTCAAGATGGTGCTTGCGACCGTAAAAGGTGATGTTCACGACATTGGTAAAAACATTGTTGACGTTGTTATGCGATGCAACGGCTTCGATATAATAGATCTCGGAGTGATGACTCCAGCCGAGAAAATCATTGATACAGCTATTGAAACCGGTGCCGATTGTATTGGTCTGAGCGGCCTTATCACTCCCTCACTTGCCGAGATGAGCGAAGTGGCGCGCCAGATGCAGGCACGTGGTCTCAGCATACCGCTGTTTATCGGTGGTGCCACAACGTCGGAATTACACACGGCATTGAAGATCGCTCCATTATATGACGGAGCGGTTATACATACCCGTGATGCTGCTGCACTTGCAGCCGAGGCGAAAAAATATCTCGACAAGAGTACATCGGCTAAAGCTGTTGAAGAGCTTCGCAACCGACAGCAGAAACTTCGCGACAATCATTCAGCAGCTGCCAAAACCGTGTCGGTGGCCGAAGCAAGAAAACGAAAACCGCAGTTCAGTTTCGATTTCGAACCTGTTGCGAAGAGAGTGGCCCGCAAGGTTATCGACATACAGGTGGCCGATGTTGCCGACCTCATCAATTTCCGCCAGTTCCTGTCGGCATGGAAACTCGATCCGAACGACATGGAGGCTCCCGAAGCGAAAAAAGTTATCGGAGACGCGCACGCATTGCTTGACCGGCTTATAGCCGAAGGTACTACGCTGAAAGGTTGTGTGAAATTTATGGACGCCGCAGCGACCGATGATGATATTCTGCTGCTCCACGATACAGAAACCAATGATATAGCGGCAAGGATACCGATGCTGCGTCAGTCAGTTCCTTCTCCGGTCGATGGAACGACACTCGCGCTTACCGACTTCTTCCCGAATGAACATTCGGGTAAAACATTACCGGCCGGACTCTTCGCCGTAACTGTCACCGGCAGTCTTCATGACCGAATAGTAACTGATCCGAAGAGCTACGACGGTATTTTGGCCGATCTGCTGTTCAACCGCCTGGCCGAGGCTGCCACACAATGGCTCCACGACTCACTGACTGCCGGATCGCAGATCAAGGGAATACGTCCGGCCATTGGATATAGCTCGGCGCCTGATCAGTCGTTGCTATTCCTACTCGACAAACAGCTCGACTATGCTTCGCTCGATATAACAGTTACCGATGCCGGCGCATTGTTCCCGTCGTCGACAACCACCGGCTTGTTCATTTTCCACCCCGATGCACGATATTTCTCGGTGCTTCCGGTAGGCAATGAACAACGTGCCGACTACGCCTCGCGACGCGGTATGACCGATGATGAAATCAACCGGTTTGTTCCATAACGCGTTTTAAGTTACCATAATTATTGAATAAATAGCACGATTTTTTCGGGTATTAGTAAAATCCGATTTTGGCTAACGCCAATGTCGGATTTTGTTTTTTTATCGGACCCGGCTGCTCCACGTAGCAGCCATACAATTTACTGTGAATCAACATATTGAACGCGGACGCACGAGCCGTGCGTACCCTACTTTCTGGTGGAGGTCATCGGGCCCGGCTACTCCGCGTAGCAGCCATACAATCTATTGGTTATCAATGTATTGATAGCGGACGCAAGAGCCGTGTAATGCATATATTATGCAAAAAAGGTGGAGCCGATGACTCCACCTTTTTTTAAATATATACTTGCAAAAAGCTCAAAATTATTTTTTGCGACGAGCGCCGTAACGGCTCATGAACTTATCAACACGACCTGCGGTGTCAACGAGTTTCTGTTTACCAGTGAAGAAGGGGTGAGATGAGCTGGTGATTTCAAGTTTTACCAACGGATAGGTAACGCCATCAACTTCGATTGTGTCCTTGGCAGCTACAGTTGAGCGAGTGATGAAGATTTCGTCGTTAGACATGTCTTTGAACACCACTTCGCGGT
>CAZHHF010000124.1:1285-6402 GCA_964531905.1 uncultured Bacteroides sp. | reverse complement strand
CAAATTCAGATAGCGTAATCAGCTTTCGTGCCTGGCTACGACTCATTATGCGACCTGCGCCATGAGGTGCTGAGTTGAGCCACTGATCATTTCCTTTGCCAACGCATATAGCGATCCCGTCACGCATATTGAAAGGTATTGCCACTTTTCTGCCATTAGAAGCATTTATCGAACCTTTATGAAGCATCGGTATTTCATCTGACACATCTATATAATTATGAGTGGTGAAGATGGATTCCACACATTTTGCCTTGCATAGCTTGCGGAAAATTGTGAAGATACGCTCACATATAATCTTATGATTATACAGTGCGTAAGCTTGCGTGATAACCATATCTGACAGATAACCGCGCATCGCATCACCCCATAGATAACCGATATATTTAGCCCGTTTAGGGTTCTGTGCAATATGGTGCCAATGATTAGCGACCTTCACACCAAGATTACGCGAACCGCAATGCAAGGTTAACCATCCATCCCCGGTAGTAGCGTCTTCACCATATTCAATAAAATGATTACCTCCCCCGAGTGTACCGAGACTCTTGTAGAAGATCCCCTCCTGAAGTTTTATTCGGCGACAGAAATCTGAAATAAACGTGCCATCGATACGCCCAACATCGTTTATTATATCCGGGGAACAGGATCGAACACGTTGATATTGCGAGTTAAGAAACCTGAATAGCTCCTTCTCATTAAGTGAATTCTTTACACAAATCTCCGTTCCCATCGGAATCGCCTCGCGAATACGGTGATTCAGCAATGCATAATCGTCCTTATTAACCGGTGATGAAAGTTTGTGCATTGAAATTGTACAACCGATATCAACGCTCACGTGGTCCGGATTGACATACATTCCTATCGTATAAGCCGTACCGATATTACTCCCGTTACCTGCATGAACATCTGGCATTTGAACAATAGGAATACCCTCCATTGCCGGATGATTTAATAGTTCGTTGAGCCAGTCAAGTGCAGCCGGCTCTATATTATCGGTGAATACTTCAGCCGATGTTACTGTTCCATTGATAATCATATTAAATAGCTTTTATTTTGCAAAGTTCAAAATAGCGTGCGCAAACAATTTGCGCACTACAGATATTATTGCTATTTTTGAAAAAAAATTTTTATGCCTCTTAATCGCGCGACTCTTATTCGTATTTCAACTATTGACAAATGTCTTCAGAATCATTACCGAAGGTGGACAATTACAGACCTGATTGACGCATGCACCGATGCGCTTGCTGAATTTGAAGGACGAAGCAATCCGGTCAGTCGACGCACCTTTCAGAATGATCTTGCTCTGATGCGAAGCGACCGTCTCGGTTATAATGCGCCGATAGTTGTTAGAGAAAACAAATATTACGAATACGAGGATCCCGATTATAGTATTACCCACCTTCCATTAAACGACGAAGGAATTGCTGCTCTAAATGCCGCACTCGACATTCTGCATCAACTTCAAGGATTTCCACAATTAGCCTCCTCTATCGACATTATCAGTAAACTGAATGAGCAGATTTCACGACATACCAAGTCCTCAGCTCCGGCTATGGATATGGAACATGTTGACGGCTACATCGGGACTCAATTTATTGGTGTAATATATGCAGCCGTACGCAAGAAGCAAACAATTATTATTGAATATCAGTCATTCAAGGCACAGCAATCCGAAGCATTGGTAGTATATCCTTACTTGCTTAAGGAATATCGTAACCGTTGGTTCTTGATAGGCGAAAAATCAACGAACCGTTCACCGCAAGTCAATATTTTTGCTCTTGACCGCATACACTCGGTTGAAATTGACAAAGAACACCCGTATAAGAAATGTGTCGATTTTGATCCGGAACATTTCTTTGACGACACTATCGGTGTGACAAAACAAATCAGTGATAAACCACGCCGTGTTGTTATTAAGATTGACCGACAACAAGCACCCTATGTAGAGTCTAAGCCATTCCACAAGTCACAGAAGGTTGAGCAACGTTTTCGTGATGGCAGTATAAATATTTCAATGAAAGTTATAATAAATAACGAACTTGAGCGGCTTATACTTGGCTTTGGTGGCCATGCTGAAGTAATTGCACCACCCGAGTTCAGGGAACGGGTAGCCAATAGTGTACGCATATCTGCCTCCCATTACAAATAAAGATAGAATCGGCTATTCAGTCTTTTTCGTTTTGGCATTTTTATATGTTCGTCGTTTAATATTTTCAAATAAATCCTTCCCGTCGGGATGCCACCAATCAACACGACGTGCGCGTTTTCTGTCCATGCGGATTAAACGGAAGATTCCCTTGTTGTCATCAGTCTCATAACTGTCGAATATTATAGGTGAATATCCAAAATCAGTCAGTATCCCAACCTTATCGCCTTTACGTGTCATAAAACAGAGCATCGGTTCTTCCTCAGTCATTAATTGATCCTCGTAAATCTCATCGGCAATACATGGCATGATAGTCTCCAATCTTGCCAATCTATGCCTGCAATTTCTATTGTGATTTACCGACGACCATATTATGAAAATACAACCCCATTTCATTGTTTCTTTATCCTGAACAAAGAACATTCTTCGGTCCCATCTCTCAGGTATGATCGCATTATATCGAAATTCAGTCACTAAAACCAGATAAGGCGATAGAGTAACCAGCGCCCATGCATCGCCATTAAATACCGGGATAAAATACGGACGATTGTTTAATGCATCAAATTGCGTAAATACATCTGTAAAATAATTTGGCAACAGTTGCTCCCCGGTAGGAGAAACGAGTCCTACCGATTTGTCATCACCTGACTTCTTAGGTCGCCAGTCATACCTGCTGTTATACTGTTGCAACATAATATATTTCCTGCGTGTCTCCACGTCGCCCCTGCAAGAAGGATCCTCAGCTTTCAGTCTGATGTATTCTTCAGCATCAACTTTAGTTGGCTTTATCCTAATATTTGTGTTTCGTGTACAGCCATTCCAATAATTAAGATACTCATAATAACTGTTCCGACCTTGTTCAGAAGTAATCTGATCTACGAAACGTCCGAATATGTGGATCCTTTCCATACAACGTTTAACATGAACTGTCCATTACATTCCGCTACCCCGTGCTTCAATCCTGAACGCATGGTAGTGTTATAATATTTATATTCCCCTGGAATGTATAATCGGCACTCAATATGGCTCCATTAGAAAATATTATATCGTTAATTATACTGATTCCATGTTGAGAATGGATATGACCAAATAAATGAGCCTTGAGATGGGTAAGACTTGAAAGTCGGGATAGAATCTCTTCCGAACCATAATTGATTTTGTCATCATAGTCAAGAATACCATACGCCGGTGAATGTGTTATCAAAACATCTGTGTCTGCAGGTATATTGGCATAGTTACGCGACTGAACGTCGGTCATACAATCTCTGAAAAACATCGGTACACCATAAAATTTCACTCCATCGATCTCAATCCCTGAATTACACAGGTAATGAACATTGGAGTCAAGACCATCGATATCTGCTCCATACATGCATTCATCATGATTGCCACAGATGAAAATCTTATGCTTATACGGCAAATCACAAAACCAGTTAAGAAAATCAATCGCTTCTTTCTCTGTGCCGGCCATGCAGAAGTCACCGGAATGTACAACCACATCGGCCTCGGGTAACTCCCGAAGCCTATTATGGAGATTGTGTGTGTCAGATAGATGTAGAATTTTCATTTCATTCTTTTTATCTGCAAAAATAAATCATATCTGTCTCATTTTATGCGTCACATCCGCTATAATTTTGCATACACTAAAAAATAATTTTCAGTGCGCACAATGGTTGCGCAACGACAGTCTACATTTGCAGCCAAATATTTAAAACTACATTATATGAAGACAATAGAAGGATTTGACGTGAAGATATTCACGGATAACATCGAAGAGAATGCACTCAAGCAGATCAAGGAATTGCTATCTATTGACGTATTCTCCGACAAGAAAATACGAATCATGCCCGATGTGCATGCAGGTGCCGGATGTGTCATAGGATTTACCGGTAATCTTGGCGATAAGGTAATTCCCAACATAGTGGGCGTCGATATTGGCTGCGGTATGCGTATTCTAAATCTCGGCAAAATCACTGATATTGACTTTCATGCTTTTAATGAACATATCCGCAGCAACGTGCCGTCAGGTAAAATTGTGCGGGAAGATCGTTTCGGATTCAAACCTCTTGTAAACGAGGAGATGGAGATATATCGTGAGGCGAAACAACTTGTTACTGAGCTATACTGCTACCGCGATATTAAAGAATCTGGTCGTATCAACAAAGCTATCGGTTCACTCGGTGGCGGCAACCATTTCATCGAACTCGACAAGGACGATAAAGGTAACGTGTATCTTGTTATCCATACCGGTTCGCGAAATCTCGGCAAACAGGTGGCTGACATCTATCAGGCGAAAGCCGTAAAACACCTCACTGACGGAGCCGATGAATTTGAGGAAACGATCAAGCGTACCATTGAAGAATATAAAGCTGCCGGACGTCGTTCCGAATTACAAGATGTCATCAAAAAGATGCGGAAAGAATTTAAGCAGGCAGAACCATCGCTTCCTGCGGCATTATGCTATGTGGAAGGTGAAACGCGCGAACAATATCTTCACGACATGCGCCTTTGTCAGCGGTGGGCTGTGCTTAACCGCAAACTTATTTCAATGCTGTTGTTGCGCTTCTTCCCTGAAGTTGAAGTTACTGAAGAATTTGAATCTATTCACAATTACATTAGCGATGACAATATAATTCGCAAAGGTTCAATCTCGGCCGGCAAAGGTGAGCGATGCATTATTCCGCTGAATATGCGCGATGGCTCATTGCTCTGCACCGGAAAAGGCAATTCCGATTGGAACAGTTCTGCGCCTCACGGTGCCGGACGTGTATTGAGCCGCACGCAGGCTTACGAACGTATCACCATCGAAGACTTCAAGGAATCGATGAAAGGCATTTACTCCGAGTCTGTAAATGACTTCACACGCGATGAATCACCTATGGTCTATAAACCGGCCGAAGAAATCATTGCTAATATTGGAGATACGGTCACCATCGACACCATCATCCGCCCCATCTTCAATTTCAAAGCTTCA
>CAZHHF010000124.1:0-1275 GCA_964531905.1 uncultured Bacteroides sp. | reverse complement strand
GATACATGTTTTTATTAACTTCGCACAATTAAACTTAAAATAAGATGAACCAGCTGCAATAATATACCTGGCTGATTGACACAATTCGCCGCGCAGGAAAGATCTCTCATAAAGAACTATCCTACCGATGGGAACGCAACAAAGATTTAAGTGACTGCAAACCCCTCCATCGTGCCACCTTCAACCGGTGGCGCGATGCAATCTTTGAACAGTTCAGTATCATTATCGACTGTCAGAAAGTAGGCGGTTACCTGTATTATATCGCCAATCCCGAAGACATTGACGAGGATAAACTCAAAAAATGGATGCTCGATTCGTTTACCGTGGGAAATATAATCGGTGAGAACCTGTCGTTGAAACAAAGGATTTTGGTTGATGAGATACCTTCGGGACGCGATCATCTAACTACAATTTTAGAGGCGATGAAAGAGAATCGCGTTGTGAACATTACATACCGACCTTTCAAAAAAACGCATAGCTACACCTTCCCGATCGAACCATATTGTGTCAAATTATTTGAAAACCGATGGTATGTACTGGCCCATAATATTCATTATAATGAAATAAGGATCTATGGCCTTGACCGCGTGGAAATGGTCGAGACAACTGACGATAAATTCAAGTTGCCGAAAGATTTCGAAGCCGCAGAATACTTTTCTTCAGCATTCGGTGTAGTTATTGAAAGCGATGTCAAACCCGAAAGAATTATAATCCGGGCAAACGAAGATCACAAACCCTATCTTAAATCTTTACCCCTGCATCATACCCAGAAACTGATAAAGGATTACGGCGAATATGCCGATTTCGAACTGAACCTCGCTCCTACCTACGATTTTATCATGAAACTGCTCCATGCCGGAGCTATGATAGAGATTATAAGTCCTGAATCATTAAGAGAAACAATGAAAAATTGGATCTCCGATATGTATAACCTCTATCAGAAAGACTGATAATTCAGGACGTCATATCAACTATATGAAAAAATCTTGATTATTCTACCAGAATATCTACCTGTCACCAAATATGATACACCTTCCTCATAATTTTGCAATAAAAGCAATATAAAAAGGATATGAATGACATCGAATTAAACGACTATTCTACCTACGTTCCCGTAAGTTTCAGGGTATTAGGAATTGGAGAGTCAACGGCAAATATAATCGATCAAGTACAACGCTTTGGATATGATAGCGTTTCAGCCTCGGTTATCGACAACGCTTCTGAATCAATTCCGACCCATGAAGATCTATTGGTGATTATAGTTGCAACACGCCA
>CAZHHF010000123.1:0-6405 GCA_964531905.1 uncultured Bacteroides sp. | reverse complement strand
GGAAAGACATCTGTGTATCTTACGGTGAATAAGTACAACGACCACGCTGTTTCCGCCATCATGCACCGTTTACGGTGAACCCGATAAAAACCCCGTTACCGAAGCCGCACCAATCAAAAAGGCAACTTCTCCTTACGGAAACACCAAACAGATCAGCGAAGAAATCATTACCGACGTAATTAACGCCGGAGCGCCCTTCAAGAGCGTTATTCTGCGCTACTTCAACCCGGTTGGCGCACATCCGTCAGCCGAGATCGGCGAACTTCCCAACGGCGTACCTCAGAACCTGATCCCGTTCCTCACCCAGACAGCTATCGGAATCCGCAAGGAACTCAGCGTATTCGGAAACGACTACAATACTCCCGACGGATCATGTATCCGTGACTTTATCAACGTTGTCGACCTTGCAAAAGCCCATGTTATTGCAGTTGAACGCATGCTCAACGACCGCAGCGAGGCACCCGTTGAAATCTTCAATCTCGGAACCGGAGTCGGCCTGTCGGTTCTTGAACTTATCGCCTCATTCGAGCGCGCAACCGGAGTCAAGGTTCCCCATAAGATCGTAGGACGCCGTGCCGGTGACATCGAAAAAGTTTGGGCCAATCCGAAACATGCCAATGAAGTCCTCGGATGGAAAGCCGAGACACCGATCGACGACACCATGCGCTCAGCATGGAAATGGCAGCTGAAGCTCCGCGAACGCGGCATCATGTAATCGATTCCCACATCTGAATTCACCCTATTGCAACAGAACCGGCATCTCCACCGGTTCTGTTGTTTATAATCCAACCGCTACATCGTTGGCCCTATAACATTCTGATAACTACATCCTTTTCAGGATCCCGTAGATTATCGTCGAAGAAAACAACGTAGAACGAGAAATTCACATTGAACGAATCTGTCGTTTCACCCACCATTCCGTTCATTCTGTCAACCCACTCATTGAAATATTCATAGGCAAGTGCCGAAATTCCCTTTTCTGCCGCACTCTCTTTTGATAATCCAACCACGATTTTCTGATTCCCGTCGATATGACAGAATTCACAAAGTCGACGCTGCTGTGCAATCAGTTCACGGCGTTCAGGAGTGAGCTTCGATTCCACCGCATCACAGAAATCATTATATTTTTTGCTACGTTCCTCTTTTACGCCCGACTTTGCTATCATTGCTTCTTTCTCAGAATCACTTAGCTTTTCCGATGTAAATCGAAACGCTCTACGTTTTGGGTAAAGAAAATTCTCTCCATAAAACCCCGGAGACAATAATTTATCCACTCCGCTCGCTTTGTCAGCCTCAATCTCTTCAGGCGTAACCTTAACCTTTTCAACATCTAATGACCCGAAGCTACACAGCACAACCAGCAGTGAAGCTAATGCAACAAAATACCCGCTCTTTCTCATAGTAATTCTAAATTATAAGTTATAAAGTCCATAAAATTAAATTGAAAAATCAATTCGTACAACTTTTTTTTTAAATCGACATATTTTTAACAATTCTTTAACATATCATATATAAATACACTGTTTTTAACTCCAATATACACAGCACACACTTAAACATTTATTTTTTGCCCGTAGAGTAACTTTCACTATCTTTGCGCAACAAAACCATAAACACATACACATATATTAACCTTAGGTCAACTTTTTATTTTTTATGGAAAGTAAATCTACTGTCGCTTACAGAACCGAAAGCGACTTAATCGGCGCACGCGAGCTGCCCGATAGCGTTCTTTATGGCGTACAGACGCTACGCGGAATTGAGAACTTCCCGATCAGTAACTTCCACCTCAGCAGCTATCCTCTTTTCATCAAAGGACTTGCCATAACTAAAATGGCTGCTGCCGAAGCAAACTTCGAACTCGGACTCCTTACACCCGAACAGCATCATGCCATCGTAACTGCATGTCAGGAAATCATCGACGGAAAACACCACGATCAGTTCCCCATAGATATGATTCAGGGAGGAGCAGGAACCACCACCAACATGAACGCCAATGAGGTTATCGCCAACCGCGCACTCGAAATCATGGGACACAAACGTGGAGAATACATCTACTGCTCACCTAACGACCACGTGAATTGCGCCCAGTCGACCAACGACGCCTACCCCACTGCAATCCACATCGGTATGTACTACTCCCACCTCGGCTATCTCGAACACTACCGCACTCTCATTGAATCATTCCGCAAAAAAGCCAACGAATTTGCCGACATCATCAAAATGGGTCGTACGCAGCTCGAAGACGCTGTCCCCATGACACTCGGACAGACATTCAGCGGATTCGCAAGCATCCTCAACGATGAAATAAAGCACCTCGACGAAGCTGCCGAAGACTTCCTGACTGTAAACATGGGAGCCACTGCAATCGGAACAGGAATCTGTGCCGAACCTGGATATGCCGAGAAATGCGTTGCTGCACTCTGCCGCATTACCGGATTCAAATTCCGTCTCTCCGATGACCTTGTCGGAGCCACTTCCGATACATCATGCCTCGTAGGATACGCATCGGCAATGAAACGCGTAGCAGTGAAAATGAATAAGATCTGCAACGACCTCCGACTCCTTGCCAGCGGACCGCGATGCGGCCTCGGCGAATTCAACCTCCCCGCCATGCAGCCCGGATCATCCATCATGCCCGGAAAAGTAAACCCCGTCATCCCCGAAGTAATGAACCAGATCTGCTACAAAGTGATCGGAAACGAACTCTGCGTAACAATGTCGGGCGAAGCCGCACAGATGGAACTCAATGCTATGGAACCGGTAATGGCACAATGCTGCTTCGAATCGGTCGACCTCATGATCCACGGTTTCGACACCCTACGCACTCGATGCATCGACGGAATCACTGCAAACCCTGAAAACTGTAAAGCATACGTCCACAACAGCATCGGCGTCGTTACCGCCCTCAACCCTGTTATCGGATACAAAAACTCAACTAAAATCGCCAAAGAAGCACTCGAAACCGGACGCAGTGTCTACGATCTCGTGCTTGAACACGAAATCCTTACTAAAGAAGAACTCGACACTATCCTCAGTCCCGAAAACATGATCCGGCCGGTTAAACTCGACATCAAACCACGCCGATAACATAACGCGAAACATCGATTCACACTACCGTTCCGCCAAAATATTGACGGAGCGGTTTTTATTTTTAATCAATTAACATTCTTTAACTTTGCAGGCTTTTGCGGAAACGCTAATTTTGCAACTAATTATCAACAATACATTTTTATCTCAATGAGAACTAGAATACTGGTTATTGACGACGAAGAGTCAATCTGCGAAATTCTGAAATACAACCTTGAAAAAGAAGGTTATGACGTAAGTTGTGCCTACAGCGCTGAAGAAGCTCTACAACTCGATCTTTCCCAATTTCAGCTTTGCATTGTTGACATAATGATGGATAATCTCAGCGGTTTCGATTTCGTGAAACGTATCCGCTATAATCCTGAAACCGAGAAACTCCCCGTAATATTCTGCTCAGCGCTCAACGGCGAGGACGACACTGTTATGGGACTTAACATAGGTGGTGACGACTACATCACGAAACCATTTGTAATCAGCGAGGTTATCGCACGTGTACGCGCACTCCTGCGCCGAACTGCCGCACACCGCGCAGCTGCAGCCGTCGAAAACACAGCAGCGCCCAAAAACATCTACGAACCCGATATCACATTCAAAACACTACGCATCGACCGAAACGAAAAAGTCTGCTACATCGACGATGCGCCTGTTAACCTCACCAGAACCGAATTCGATCTGTTGATGTTCTTCCTCACACACCGCAACCGAATTTATTCACGCGATGAAATCATTAAAAACGTTTGGTCGGGCGATGTAGTGGTAACCAACCGCACAATCGACACAAACCTCACCCGTCTCCGCAAGAAACTCGGAGAATACGGACAATACATCGCAACTCGTCTTGGATTCGGTTATGGTTTTAAAGAAACGCTTTAACTACCGCTGGAGACTTTTTCTCCCTCTGGCAACGATCCTCTGGATTTTTGCGATAGCACTCGGGATGTTCCACTACAACCGAACACTCGAATATCGCAAAGAAATAATCATGACCAATATTGAGTTCATCAATAACCGGATCATCGATGCCTACAACAACAGCGACCCTAAAGCCGCTGAAAAATTCCTCCACTTCATCGACAACTACTACATCAACACCACATTCGATGACCTCAGTGTAGCTGTCTATAACGTCATGACTGGATCATTGGTATCGTCGGCCGGAAAACATATCCCGCCGCCCGACAACCTTGATGACATCGCCATAAACCCGGTATACGGAAACAGCCTCAACTCCGGCGCACCTCAATATCTTACCGACGCCATCGACGCCGAGATATTCTATTACCGTACACGAACCACCGACGACGGACGATACGTCGTACAAACCGTTATGCCCTACACCACGCGGATTGCCGGACGACTCACATCATCACCCGCATTCTTCATCGCCGTGATCGGACTCTCAATCGCTCTTACGATCTTCCTTTATATATTCACCGGACATCTCGGAAAGAGCATCCTGCTCATGCGCGAGTTTGTTAATAACGCCCTCAACGACACCGACTTCAACGCCGACAGCAAGGAGTTCCCCAACGATGAACTCGGTGAAATATCCAAAAAGATCGTTGAACTATATACCGCCCGATCACATGCGATAAAAACAATAGAACGTGAACATCGCATCGCACTCAAGGCGACCGAAGAGAAAAACCGCATCAAACGGCAGCTCACCGATAACATCAATCACGAGCTTAAGACACCTATTGGAATCATAAAAGGATATGTCGACACCCTGCTCGACAACCCCGATATGGATAACGACACCAAGAACCACTTCCTTCGCAAAACTGCCGGACAAGTGACGCGAATCACCGATATGCTCAACGACATATCAACAATAACCCGTCTCGAAGAAGGAAACCAGTCGATCCCGACAGAAAAAATCGACTTCCACGATGTTGTTTTCACAACCGTCAACGACATCATCGAAAGCGGTATCAACAAAACTATGGAAGTGACCTACGACATTCCGTTTGAATGTAACATCAAAGGAAACTTCAACCTGCTCGGAAACGTACTCAGCAACCTCGCCAAAAACGCCGCTGCATATAGCGGAGGCACACTGATGGGTATCAACCTGATCGCACAGAACAAAAACTTCTATACGTTCTCATTCTTCGACAACGGTAAAGGACTTGACCCAACGCACCTCTCGCACATTTTCGACCGCTTCTACCGCGTCGATGTTGGAAGAAGCCGAAAAAACGGAGGTACCGGACTCGGACTCGCAATCGTAAAAAGCACGATCATCACAATGGGTGGAACGATATCGGTCCGCAACCGGAAGGGAGGAGGACTCGAATTCCTCTTCACACTCCCCAAATGGAACGAGAACGCCTGAACTGAACTATAAATAATAACCCGAAAAATGGCTCAAAAACCGTCAATTCCCAAAGGCACACGCGATTTCTCGCCCACAGAAATGGCACGCCGAAACTACATATTCGATACAATCCGACAGGTATTCAAGCTCTACGGATTCCGACAGATTGAAACACCTGCTATGGAAAACCTCTCCACACTCATGGGAAAATATGGAGAAGAAGGCGATAAACTCCTGTTCAAGATACTGAACTCAGGCGACTATCTGCGTGGAGTTGACATGCAGCTCATCAACGATGGCGACACGAACCGGCTCGCTGCCCAGCTTTGCGAGAAAGGACTCCGGTATGACCTTACCGTCCCCTTCGCAAGATACGTTGTTCAGCACCGTAACGACATCACATTCCCGTTCAAACGCTACCAGATACAACCCGTATGGAGAGCCGACCGACCGCAGAAAGGTCGTTACCGCGAATTCTACCAGTGCGACGCCGACATCATCGGATCCGACTCACTGATCAACGAAATCGAACTCCTCTCACTGATCGATGAAGTCTTCAGCCGGTTGAATATCCGCATCGCGATCAAGCTCAATAACCGTAAAGTGCTTGCCGGTATAGCCGAACTGATCGGCGCTCCCGAAAAAATAATCGACATCACTGTCGCCATTGACAAAATCGACAAGATCGGAATTGAGAACGTAAATGCCGAACTCGCCGAAAGAGGACTTTCACAGCAATCCATCGATGCACTGCAACCGATACTCAAAATCGACGGAACCCTCAATGAACGCCTCGAGAAACTCCAGGAACTCCTCAAGGATTCCGAAATAGGCTCACTCGGGGTTGCCGAACTGCGTACCGTTATCGACGGAATCAACCTTATCGGACTTAAAGCGCAACTCGACCTCGATGTTTCACTTGCACGAGGACTCAACTACTACACCGGAACAATCATCGAAGTGAAAGCGCTCGACGTTGCCATTGGCAGTATTAC
>CAZHHF010000122.1:0-6487 GCA_964531905.1 uncultured Bacteroides sp. | reverse complement strand
CTTTAGGACGTTTTGCTCCGTATTTTGAACGGCGCTGTGTACGATCTTTCACACCGCTGGTATCAAGAGTACCGCGAACGATATGATAGCGCACACCAGGAAGGTCTTTCACACGACCACCGCGAACGAGAACGATAGAGTGTTCCTGCAAGTTGTGTCCTTCTCCCGGGATATAAGAGTTAACCTCTTTACCATTTGTCAATCTAACACGGGCAACTTTACGCATAGCCGAGTTAGGCTTTTTGGGGGTGGTAGTGTACACACGAACACACACACCGCGGCGCTGGGGGCAAGAATCAAGAGCAGGCGACTTACTCTTGTCCTCAAGAGCAACACGACCTTTTCTTACTAACTGCTGAATAGTAGGCATCTTAGTGTTTTTGTTTTGTTACTTAAAAATATCTGTTTTAAAATTCTATATCTTCGGCCTTTATACATATCTCATCGCCACCCATTTCCCTGACTATCAGAAGATTGGGAAACAAGAAGCGATTCTATAGCTCTAAAAGCGTTGCAAAATTACGACTTAATTTTCTAATTACCAAACATTTTGATACTTTTTTGGCCGCCTATCCGAAGCATCGGACGGCGGCCAAAGTTAAAGTTAAATATGGTTAAATCTTAAAATAATACGTTCCAGCCGAGATTAACTGAAGCGTTGCTCGACAAAGGCACACCCTGTTTTGCAAGTTTGCCCATCGTATGATCCATACCCACAAAGAAATTAAATCCAGGCGCATGAAGATTCAACATCCATCCGAAACCGAAACCGTAGGTTCCTTCGGCTATGCTTGCCGCACATGAGAACACTTTTGCCGGAGCATAATTAGCCGAAAGGCGGAAATCGGTCCATGTATAAGGGCCAGCAATGCAAGTGGTATTCAAAAGACCAAAAGACACCTTATTATATACCGGAAGTTTATACTCGCCACCTATATTAAATGTAGCATGGAGCATCTGGGATTTAGAACCGGTATCACCCATATCATTAAATTCATATATGGACGAGAAATCATCTTTCAACTTATCGAACTCATCATCGAAATTGTTGGGAGCATCCTTATCAACATTAAATGTATATTTATCGGTAGTAAATGACTGAACGCCATTAGTTGACGCGAGCATGTTGTTTTTCCAGTTGATAAAACCGAGATCGAGTAATGATGCACTCAAAGTGAGTCCTTTTACAAAAGAAGGTTTGTAAACCGCACCGAGATCCACCGCAAAACCGAAACCATTTATACCGGCACCGTCAATATCGGCTCCGCTTACATATTCATGACCGGTATTCTCATTTGTCTTATGATCAAATGTCAATCCTTTCACGTTAGCAGTGAGTTCACCGTCGGAACTTACACGCCATTCATTTTCGCCCAGTTCAAGATATGCACGATTAAGTTTTGCTTCAGCAGCGCCACCACCAACAAGAATCTTGAGATTGGCACCAACACGCCACTCACTATTGATGTCGCGTGAATGACCGAGTGAAACTTCAGCGTAGCCAATCGCCCTTACACCGAGATCGGTAATATCATAGACCTGATTTGACAAACCTTCCTTAGCCAGAGAGAATATCGATTTCGGCAAATGAGCGTCAAAACTTGCACGGGCATTGATGCTGAATGTATTGTAACCACCCATTCCCTTAAAACCGAATGAGATCACATTAAGCTTCAAATCAGTACCGAGACGGTTCACATCCGACAGATTCCCCAGGAACTGATTCGCACTTACCAGAGGATTCATAAATGTCGTGGTCTTACCGTTAATATTATACAGCACATTGTCGAGATGAAGATTACCATGCACACCGACATTGACATTCGACAATCCGGGAATACCAATAAAGTTACGGCTATTACCCATAGCCGGGTTCATCTGGAACCGATAAGTGTAATCATCTACAAAATAACCGGTACGTGTGTTCTGTGCAAGCATCGAAACAGATGCGAGCGAAATGGCTGAGAATGCCACCACTTTCTTTATATTGAATTTCATCGTTTGATCGTTGTTTTCAGATTATAAACTTCGTATTAGATTCACCGGTTAAAGTTCTTTTTCAAAATAACCGTTTACTGTAGCCCGTATATCCGACACATTGATTGTCATTCCCGGACGCAAAGCTCCTGCGCCATCGGCCGACCGTGCCACAGCCTCGAAATAGATTCCGTCGAGACCACGAACAACACCGTCAACTCTTATTTCAAGCTGCTGCTTGTCGGCATTCGGATTGATCTTTGCTCCGGTGATCGTAACATTGCCGATCTGCTTACCTTCTGCATCAACCGGATAGCCTGTAAAATCAACCGAGATCGGAATATCAGTAGAAACCGTAGCTTTTACAATCAGAGTATTGATGGTGACATTGTCAAGATCATCATCACTCCAGCCATCAATCTTATCACTATAGAAGATTACAGAACCATCTCCGAGTTCCACAGGGGCATAGAAGGTATAATGTCCTTCAACGCTGCCATAATCATGACCAAGAAGGAAATTTTCAACATGCTGTTCGGGCAGCGATGGATTATCAAGAACGATTCCAAGACGTTTTGGAAGACCGTCACCACTAAGAACATTCTGAAGAGCAGAGAATCCCACATGCTGGGCGCCATCATAGCCTTCAAGAGTTTGCTGAACGGCTTTGGGCGACATATAGAAATTATAAACTCCGTGACCCGGCAGACCTGGAACGGTAAAATAACCCGGTGCATCAAGACTGAATTCATTGCTTCTGTCACCGTCACGATAAGATGTGATAGTAAGACCGGTCGTGGCTTTCATTCCATAATTTTCAAGAGGATTATTGACCGACAGATAGATCTGAGGATTATTCAGCTTAACATCAGTGCCGGCCTGAGCAAGTACATCGGGTATATCATCAAGGTTAATATCAGTAATCTCGGTTCCTTCGATTGAATATTTCATCTTTCCAGTAAACGAGTTCACACTGATCTGTCCCATATTATATTCAGTCTTGATGGTCAGATCAGCAGGCACAGTAGCGCCCTGAACAAAATCAGAGGCCTTCATAACAAGCGTAGCTGACTGAATCGACATTTTATCATTTATCGAAAGTTTTCGGCTATCCTCCCCATATTCATATTTCAGATTCGATTTATCATAATCGATTCCGGTAACCGACATTACAATTGCCAGTTTATTTCCTGTAGAAACAATCTCATCAGAGGTGAACATACCTGTTTCAGGATCGTATGAACCTTGAGCTGATGTGAGTTCCAAACCAGCGGGCAAGTACATTTTCAATCCACGTACCGACAGCGACTTTACTTTTCCAGCAAGTTCTGCAATAGAAATAGAGATTGTCATATTACAATCAACCTTCACACTCTCGATAGCCACAACCGAAGGACTGATCTCATAAGCATCAGTGCTAAATTGAGACGGAGCAGTTGAGAAAGGTAATTCTATCACCGAAACCGGGAGTGAACTTACCGGAATACCACCCATTCCGGTTGAGAGAGAAGTTTCACTTGAGGGAATAGATGGTGCTGGAATAACAAACGCATCCACTTTAAGTCCATCTGAAGTAAATGTTCCATCTTCAATTACTGCATATTCACCATTTACAACTTGGATACGATCACCTTCCTCAATATCAAAAACACTCTTGAGAGTAATTTCGTCAATATTAACAGGAACAGTAAGATTATTCACATCTACGCGTACATTTGTATCAATATCAGACAAATCATACTTGTCATCAATACAAGATGTCATCAACAGCCCCGGAATTGCGACTGTTGCTAAGACAAACTTTTTAAATTGCATAAAGAATATATTAATTGGTTTTTTAATTGTGTGCTTCAAACCTTCAGTAGAGCCACAAAGTTACACATTTTAACAAATATACCAAAAAATTAGCAATGAAAAGTAGTGTCGCATAATTGCCACATCACCCCATAACATCATTTATAACATAATAAATATGGCTCAGCCATTATATCAACGGACGATAGCACGACCGGCCCAAACCATGAGAATCCCTCCAACTACGCTTGCCACCAGATAAAGAATCACGGTAGTCCAATCTCCCTTATTACCCAGTCCCAACATATCTCCGGCAAAAGATGAGAAAGTGGTGAACCCTCCACAGAAACCAGCGATCAACAAAGCATGCTGTCCGGGAGTCATCATATTTGTTTTCTCAAAAAGACCAAACAAAACACCTATTATAAAACAGCCTAAAATATTAACAGCAAATGTTCCCAGCGGAAAAGCGCCGTGGAACATACCGGAACACCATCTTACAATAAGATACCGACTGCATGCACCAACGAAACCACCAGCACCGGCGAGCAACATTGACTTAATCATAATTATGATTATTAAACTGGACCGATTTTCTTGACATTCAAATAAAAACGAAGAGTAATCATATACCAAGCAACAAAATACTCAGCATATAATTACTCTCTGAGATACGATTTATTTCACTTTCAGCAGGTAATAATTCTTCTTTCCACGCTGAACCAGAATATATTTTCCATTGAGCAACATAGATTCCGATGCCACTCCGTTAGGATCTGTTATCTTCTCTTTATTTATTGCAACCGCGTTCTGCTGAACCATCTTACGGAATTCGCCCTTAGACGGAAAAACAGCCGCACGCTCCACAAGAAGATCAGCCAACTTCAATCCCGAAGCGATATCGTCACGCGAAACCTCAAACTGAGGAACTCCCTCGAAAATCTCAAGGAAAGTTTTTTCATCAAGACGATGAAGTGCATCAGCAGCTTCATTGCTGAACAGGATCTGTGATGCTTCTACCGCAGCTTCATAATCAGCAGCCGAGTGAACCATTGTAGTGATCTCTTTGGCAAGACGTTTCTGGAGTGGACGTTTACCGGGATCGGCAGCCTGCTCCTCAATCAAAGCATCTATTTCTTCCTTAGGAAGAGTTGTGAAAATCTTGATATATTTCTCGGCATCGGCATCGCTCACATTAAGCCAGAACTGATAGAATTTATAAGGAGAAGTATAACGCGCATCGAGCCATACGTTTCCACTTTCAGTCTTACCGAATTTACCGCCATCGGCCTTAGTGATCAGCGGACATGTGATGGCATACGCACCCTCACTACCGTCAACACGACGTATCAGCTCGGTTCCGGTTGTCATATTTCCCCATTGATCCGATCCGCCAAGCTGAATACGGCAGTTTTTCTCACGGAACAGATGCAGGAAGTCATATCCCTGCAACAGCTGATAAGAAAACTCAGTAAACGACATTCCTTCGCGACTTTCTCCCGAAAGACGTTTTTTTACCGAATCTTTTGCCATCATGTAATTCACCGTGATATGCTTGCCGATATCGCGTATAAAACCGATGAACGAAAACTCCTTCATCCAATCATAATTATTCACCAGTTCAGCGGCATTGACTGCATCACTGTCAAAATCAAGAAATTTCGACAGCTGTTTCTTTATCGCTTCCTGATTATGGCGCAAGGTCTCTTCATCAATAAGCTTACGCTCCTGGCTCTTCATAGACGGGTCACCGATCATACCGGTCGCACCGCCCACCAGTGCTATTGGCTTATGGCCCGCACGCTGCAGATGTTTCAGCATCATAACACCAACGAGGTGACCTATGTGCAGTGAATCGGCAGTTGGATCAATTCCAAGATATGCCGTTGTCATTTCTTTACGGAGCTGTTCATCGGCGCCCGGCATCATCTGATGAATCATGCCGCGCCATGTCAGTTCTTCAATAAAATCCATTTGAATCTAAACGATTAAATAATATCTGTACCTTACTTATTGAAAAGAGGGGAAGGATACACACCCTGACGATGAAGTTCAGCGAATTTCTCAACCACTCCGGGACGGTCAGCAGCATAAGTCACGCCAAACCATTTGGAATCTGTGTCAAGAACCTTTACAGTAGCCTCACCAGAATTGATCAGAGCATCAACACAAAGCGGGATAAAGAACTCTGCCTTCGGGGTATTAATATCTTTTTCAAGAAATTTCTTGAATTCACGGTCACTATATGCGAAATAATCAGGCGTGAATCCCCATAGGTTCATTGAAACCGGAGTCATCGGATCGAGTTTCTGCTCCTTTCCGTTCTCATCCTCAAAAACGATTTCATGATCAGGATTGTAGCTGATTGCCGTACGTTCAACAACTGAAGTAAGCAGACCGTCCTTTGTTTCGCAAACGCCGCGAGCCACCGAACCATTCTCGGTCATGGTGTTACCAACACGGAATCCGACCATGCAGTAGTCACCTTTTCCATCATGAGGCTTTGACAATTCCTTAGCTATAACTTCAAACGCATTACGTCCATAGAAATCATCGGCATTAATAACTGCGAACGGTTCCTTAATGACATCCTTACCCATGAGAACCGCATGATTGGTTCCCCACGGTTTTGTACGGTCGGCCGGGCAAGTAAAACCTTCGGGAAGAGCGTCGGTAGACTGGAACACGACATCTACGGGAATATGGCCTTCATATT
>CAZHHF010000121.1:4511-6643 GCA_964531905.1 uncultured Bacteroides sp. | reverse complement strand
CGGTCGGAATTAACGCGGGTTTTAACAATTTATCGGTTGAGTGTCAGGGGGATGGAAGTTGTGTTTAACGGAAGTTAAAGTTGCAGATCGGGTGGTTTTGGAGGGGATGTCGGGTGGATGCTGGGAATTTTGTTGGTGGCGGACACACGAGCCGTGTGTCCCTACTTTCGAGTGGAGGTAATAGGACGACGGCTGCTCCACGTAGCAGCCCTACAATCCGTTGTGGATCAGCTTGTTGATAGCGGACACACGAGCCGTGACGTACCCTACAATCTATTGGCTATCCACTTATTGATGGTAGGTTGCGTTATAACTGCGGGGAATCTGTTGAAAAACTGATAAAAAAGTTTTGAAAAATGTTTGCTACATCAAAAACAATTCGTAATTTTGCCCCGCAAAACGCATAAACGACAATAACTTAATAAATTATAACAACAAAAATGATTATCGTACAAGTAAAAGAAGGCGAAAACATCGAAAAAGCTCTCAAAAAATTTAAACGTAAATTTGAAAAAACCGGTATCGTAAAAGAACTCCGTAGCCGTCAGGCATTTGAAAAACCTTCGGTTACCAACCGTAAGAAAATGATGAAGGCTGTTTACGTTCAGCAGCTTCGTTCGGTAGAAGAATAATAAATTCTTATAAAATCCCTTTTTTATTTGGAAAATTCCAAGTAAAATCCTATATTCGCGTTTAACAATAGTAGGAATTTGGTGTTTCTGCTACCGATTAAAGACGCGAATGATATGATAATCAAGGAATTTTTAACATATATACGGTGTGAACTGAATCTCTCGGTTCACACCGTTTCGTCATATCGTATCGATCTTGAGCAGTGGCGCGCCTGGTCGACCGATAACGGCCGACATCAGTTCTGCCCCGAAGATGTGACTGCGTCGGATCTCAGGGCATGGCTCGCTTCGCTCGACCATGAAAATCTATCTTCGCGTACAATCCGCCGCAAGGTTCAATCGCTGCGTGCTTTCTTCCGTTTCATGACAACGCGCCACGGTATGACGTCGAATCCGGCGGCTGATCTTGCTTTAGCGCGTGTGTCCAAGCCGCTCCCGGTCTATATTCCCGAGGCAGAGACAAATTTATTGCTTGATACAAGCTATGACTCCGATGACTTTGTAGAGACCCGTAATCGGCTGATTATGCTGATGTTCTATTCAACCGGTATCCGTCAGGACGAATTACTCACCCTTCGCGACAGCAATGTTGATTCATTTCATGGCGAACTAAAAGTGCTTGGTAAGCGTAATAAAGAAAGAGTAATCCCTTTCGGGACCGAGCTTGCGACTATGATTGAAACCTATAGAAAGTTGCGCGCACGTGATGTGGATTTTGCATCGGACCGTTTCTTTGTCAAACCCGACGGAAATCCGATGTATGCCCGCCTGATCTATAAGATCGTGCATGAGACTCTCGCCGAAGCCGGAGTACACGCTTCGAGAATGAGTCCGCACGTGATGCGACATTCGTTTGCGACCGACATGCTCAACTCCGGAGCCGAACTGTCGGCAGTGCAGCAGCTTCTCGGGCATCAGTCTTTGGCTACAACTCAGGTTTACACTCATATAACCTATCGAGAACTTAAACAAAATTATGAACTTGCCCATCCGAGGGCATCAAAAAGAAAAGGAGGATAATATCGAAGTTAGAATTCAACCTATCCACTTCGAAATCGCTGACCGTCTCGTCAATCACATCAACAAGAAAGCCGAGCGACTTTCGCGTCACTATCCGTCGATCACTTATTTCGACGCCAATCTCAAAGTTGTTAAGCCTGAAACTGCCATGAACAAGGAAGCGGTTATCAAGGTTATCGTACCTGATAACGGTGAAATCGTAGCCACAAAAGTTGCCGACTCTTTTGAGGAAGCTGTTGATCTATGTCTTGAAGCAGTTGAACGTCAGCTTGAAAAGATTAAGAATAAGAAATAACCCTTTACATATTAATAGTTTTAAACAGATACCATGTGTCCGGCAACGGATGTGTGGTATCTTTTTTATGGTAGATTGCACACTACCCTTGCAGGTATAAAAAACGATAGCGCGAAATCATTGATTCAGCGCTACCGCTACGGTCTATGAACACGAAAAAAGTTATTTATTTTCAGCTTCGGGAT
>CAZHHF010000121.1:0-4501 GCA_964531905.1 uncultured Bacteroides sp. | reverse complement strand
TACATCAGATAGTTGCGCGCTATCTTTTGATTCATCTCCATTGCCTTCTCAGGTTCCACCATCTTGATGAACTTAGCAGGAGCGCCTCCCCAAAGTTCGTGCGGGCCAATCTTTGTTTTAGAAAGAACCACCGAACCGGCGGCAACAAGAGCGCCTTCACCAACTTCGGCATCGTCCATCACAACAGCACCCATACCTATGAGAGCATAATCGTGTATCTTGGCTCCGTGAATAGTTACATTGTGACCGATGGAGACATCGTTACCGATTTCGATAGTCGACTTCTGATACAGGGTGTGAAGAACCGAACCGTCCTGAATGTTTACGCGGTCTCCTATTCTGATTGAATTTACATCGCCTCGGAGAACGGTATTGAACCAGATACTACATTCGATGCCGATAACGACATCGCCAATGATAGTAGCGTTTTCAGCAATGAAACAGTCGTGTCCGATTACCGGATCAAAACCGCGTACAGGGATTATAAGTGCCATAATTGTTTAACGTGCGATAGGTTGTGTTTTTTCTTCGAGCCACTGACGGAGTTCGGTCGGGAGCGACGGTGACAGACGTTCGCGAACAGTTGCATGGTAATCATTGACCCATGCGATTTCATCATCGGTCATGATGGTAGTATCGAAGAGGTTGATATCAAATGGGAAAAGCGTAAGAGTCTCGAAACGGTAGAAGTTACCGAATTCGGTTGTCATTGCCGGAACAGTCAGAACGAGGTTCTCGCAACGGATACCGTGGATATTCTCGCGATAGAGACCGGGTTCGTTGGAGGTTATCATTCCGGGGGTGAGAGGAGTATTCACATGATTGAGACGGATGCTCTGCGGTCCTTCATGAACATTCAGGAAGTGACCCACACCGTGACCTGTACCGTGCAGATAGCTGAGACCCTCTTTCCAAAGGAACTGACGAGCAAGTGCATCGAGCTGATCACCACGGGTTCCTTCAGGGAAGATCGCGGTTCCGAGTGCGATATGACCTTTCATCACGAGAGTAAAATCGCGACGCTGCTGCGCGGTAGGGTTACCCATCGAGATAGTTCGGGTGATATCAGTAGTACCGTCGAGATACTGTGCGCCCGAGTCGATCAGCAACAGACCGTCGGCATGAATCTCCACATCGGTTTCGGGAGTGGCCGAATAATGCACGATGGCTCCGTGGGGACCATATCCGGCGATAGTTTCAAAACTCTTGTCGAAGTAGAGCGGCTGCTGCGAGCGGTATTTGGTAAGGATATCTGCCACACCGATTTCAGTGAGTTTCTCCCCGGCAGCGACTTTCTGCTCGATTTCGCGGAACGCACCAACGAGGGCGCATCCGTCCTTCACCATAGCACTGCGCTCACCCTGAATCTGAACTTCGTTCTTACAACCTTTGAGCATCGCGATCGGCGACTGGGAGGTAACCACCGCACGGTCGGCGAGAATCACTCTCACAGCATCGGAGTTGCGGGCAGCCTCAACGAGGATCTTAGCTTCGGGAGCAACGGCGGCAAGTGCTTCGGCAACAGTGTCATAAGGCGCTACATTTACTTTTCTTTCAGCGAGATATGCAGCAACTTCGGCATTTACTTTATCGGGATGGGTGAACAGGGTAGATCCGGCCGGAGTCACAAGCAGGAACGCTGTAGCAACCGGATTGCAGTTTACATCACGCGAACGTATGTTGAGAATCCATGCGATCTCATCAAGAGCCGAGAGGAACACGCCGTCGGCGCCCTGAACACGTGCATTAGCGAGAACATCGGCAATCTTATCGGCTGCATCGCGACCGGTATATTTGAGTTCATGAACAAAAATATCATCGGTAGGCAATGCGGGACGACCGGCCCACACACGATCGATTATATCGAGATCGACGCGGAGTTTCAATCCATGACTCTCAAGCGATTTACGCAGAGCGGCAGTATCGTTGACCGAGAAGAGCCATCCGTCGACACCCACAACCGAACCTTTCACGAGATTTCCCACGAGATAGTCGGCGATTCCCGGAGTTGCAGGGAGTCCGTCTTTCATCAGCTTGATACCGGTGCCTTCAAGCTGACGCGCAGCCTGAATGAAATATCTTGAATCGGCCCATAAAAGGGCTTCGGTATCAGTCACGACAAGTGTGCCTGCCGAACCGGTGAATCCTGAGAGAAAACGACGCACCTGCCAGTGGTCGGAAAGATATTCGCCCTGATGGGGGTCGGTCTGCGGTATGATAATGGCATTGACGCCTTCTTTTTTCATCTCGCGGCGAATTGCATCTATGCGAGAAATAATGATTTGATTCATCAGTAATAACGGTTTTTGGATATTAGATGTGCAAACTTAACAAAAAATCGGGAATCTGCCGAACAAAAATAATTATCTTTGCAATAATTATTGCCGCCTACATCTTTTCAGCAGCCGCGGATGTTTATTCTATACATGATTTCAACTCAAAGTTCAAAATGAGAATCTCTATCCGTCTTTTTCTGATACTGAGCGTGGTAGTCGCCACGCTTACCTCATGTATAGGCGCCGGAAGGTCGGGATATTTCCCGGATATCATCTACCGGTGCGATAAGTTCATAGTTGCAGCCGACCGTCTGCTCAAAGGCGACACCACCATCAAAGCTATCTCCCCGAGCTACCTGCTCTGCGAAAAAGACACGTCACTCACATGGGAAGCGCGAAATATTCCCGAGGGATATCCTTCTTATGAAAGTGACCAGCCGCTGATCGATGCACTCTATAACCGCGCCGTTGTGGAGATCGACAGCGGTGGAACCAGTCTGAGCCAACACACAGGATGGACTACATGGATGGCCATGTGCTACATCAATCCCCGGGCGGCACTCGATAGCCTGAAAGCTCATGTAGGCAACGATGAGATCGTCTCCCACCCCGGAGCGTTCCAATGGCCCGTATCATCTGACCGCAGTGCATGGATTCTCGCTGCAGGCGAATTGCAGCGAGTCACCGGCGATAAAGATCTTCTTAAGCAGATTGAACGGATAGCATCCAATACCATAGGCCGGGACACTCTCGCATGCCGTGACAGCAGAAACGGTTTAATCTACGGTTCACAAACCTATCTGCTCCCACAACCGGCACTCTATCCCGAGTGGATGAATATGACCGACATCTATCAGTCACCTTGCCTCGGGACCAATCTATCAATAGCGGCGGCCGCCAAAGAGACCGCCAGAATCTACCGGCAGCTGAACAATGGTTCAGCCGAGCGGTTTACACAGCTGTCACAGTCGATATGCACGGCTGTAGAAAAATCACTATGGCAACCCAACTTAGGATATTTCAGTTCCTATCTCTACTGTTATCCTTACAGCGTTCAGCTCCAGGCGACCGACAATATGGCTCAGGCAATAGGAGTGATATTCGATATGTTTGACCCGCAGGTATCGGCCAACATAATAAAAAAGAGTCCGGTGTTTGAAGCAGGTGTACCTACTATGTACCCTATGCCACAAGCCTATCGCGAGCGATGCGATGAAGCTGTAAGACCGTTAACTCAGGCCATGTGGACTCTCGCTGCCATGAAAATGCGTAACGAAAAAGCATTCAATCTCAGTTTCGGCTCTCTGGTGGAGATGAATCTGACCAACTACCGCAGCAAATATTACTCGGCAGGAATAGTGGCTGCGGTGTTCCGTGGATTCGCAGGAATGAACTTCGAGGAGAACGGAATCAGGTTCACTCCATACGTTCCCGAAGTTATGGGAGGCTACAAACGGATTAAGAATTTCAAATATCGCGATGCCTTACTCGACATTTATATATCAGGCAGCGGTGACTCCATAACCGAGTTCAACATCGACGGCCAGCAAAGCAGATCATTTCTTTTCCCGGACACGCTCAAAGGTAAACATTTCGTTTCCATCGAGTTAAGCCGGCGGCACAACGGCTACCAATCAGGCGTGAATATATGTCAGCCTACATATATGCCGGCGACCCCTAACGTTAAATGGAGCGGGAGCCGCAACGCCCTCATCACCAATTATCAACCTGAGATTGACTATCAGCTGCTGATCAACGGTGAGTTCCAGACCATCATCGCCTCTTCGCACTACCGCATGTTCTCGACCAACAGTTACACCGTGGTCAATTTCATTCCTACTTTCAGCAACATGTGGACCGGATTCTCGCAACAACCTTACCGATACACTCCGGGTGACACTCGCAATGTGATCGACATAAAAAACAACGTTCTCGATCTGCATGAAATCACTCCCGGTTCCTATATGATAACGCTCACCTATGAATCGGCCGATTCAACAGCAATCGGCGAGATAACCTCGGCCGACCGTTGCCAGAGCGAACCGGTTCTTTTCCTGCCGTCGGGCAAAAAAAGCGCGCGATCATCGGCAGTGACAATCACGGTGGAACGACACCGTATATTTAAAATTGAACCGAGAGACGGGAAATTGCCCCATGTGTCGAAAGCGGTATTAATCAGATTAGACTGACGATGAAAAAAATAGGTATATTATCCGATACCCATA
>CAZHHF010000120.1:0-6646 GCA_964531905.1 uncultured Bacteroides sp. | reverse complement strand
CTTGGCAATACGGCTTTCCACCGTTTCAAGATCTTTCAGCTGAAGTTCATAATCGATTATCTCCTTGTCGCGCACAGGATCGACCGATCCGTCGACATGAGTGATATTGTCATCGTCGAAGCAGCGGAGCACATGGATTATCGCATCGGTCTCCCTGATGTTTGCCAGGAATTTGTTTCCGAGACCCTCACCCTTGCTTGCGCCCTTCACAAGACCTGCAATATCTACAATCTCCACAGTCGCCGGTACAACACTCTTGGGCTGACACATCTCCACAAGCCGCGTCAGACGGTCATCGGGGACAGTAATCACCCCCACATTCGGTTCAATAGTGCAGAAAGGGAAATTGGCCGACTGAGCCTTTGCATTCGACAGACAGTTGAAAAGAGTGGATTTACCTACATTCGGTAATCCTACGATACCACATTGAAGTGCCATATAATGTTATATATTGATTCTGATTGTTTACTATAAAATTTTCAATTTGCAAAGATACGGTTTTTTATTCAGAGCCTGAACCCTTTAACCGCATATCTTGCAGTTAAGGATTGCCTCAACCCTGAAAAGCGACTTTATATCGGCGCGATCGATCTCCAGATCGTCATAGTTGGGATTAGCACTGTGAAGAATAACCTTTGAATCGTCCGACGGATGCCGCCGCAGGAACTTCACCCTGCGGAAATCATCGGTCACAACAACATATACCTGCCCCCATATTATCGGAGAGCCGGGAGTCACCGGGCGGATCGCCACCATCCCGCCGTCAATGATCTCAGGCTGCATGCTGTCGCCGCTCACATGCACTATCAGCGAATCGGAACTCAGCCGGGGCAACGCCACATAACCCGTGATCCGATCCACGGTGAACATCGATGACAGTTCCTCCACTCCGGCAGTCACGTCTATATCATAAACCGGAATACCGTTCCTTACAGACTTTAACGACGCATCGGAAAACTCCTCGATCGAAGAATTCTTACTGAACGGAACATCCGTGCCGCTAATAAGCCATTTCTTTGAGATCCCCATATCGACCACGATTCTGTTGATCAGCGAATCAGTTATCGGGAGACGGCCCGACAGGTGCTTCGACATATTCGAAGGGTCAACCGATATCCGGCGCGCGAACTCGGCCTGAGTCATTCTCGACTGCTTGATAAGATATTTTATCCGGCCGATTATATCGGCTTTTGAATCAGTTATCGACATACTCTTTTTTTGCAAATTTACAACTTTAAATTAGCAATATTGTAATTTTACCACATCTTTTATAATTGGAAAGAATGTTAAAATTGTATTTTCTTGTAAAAGAACGGCTAAAATCTCAGTTTTAATCGTATCTTTGTAAAAGATATACCAACTGGAAAAAGAACTTATACAAAATTCTACGGCTTTTTTAAACAGCAATTGTTATAATCTGATCTTTACAACACCCTTTCGATATTAATTTAAAATCATTTTCAATACCATTCATTATGAAAAAACTTTATGGTCTACTAATGATTCTGCTTGCAGGCCTTTGCAGCTTCAACGCCGCAGCACTGCGAACAGTCTACTTCCAGTTAGAAGCCGGAAGTAGCGCCGCGATATACTCTTACGAAAACTCTACCGGGGAATACACCTTTCTAAAGGCTCTCAACCCAGGGAACAACGTAGTGGAATTGGAAAACCGCGAATACTATTACCTCCGTCCATCGATGGGTGCGGAAAAAATCTCGGTTGATCCGGTCGATGTATGCGTCTACCGCAACGGCACCCGCGAGGAATTCGTCGTGTTTGGCGGAGCTACCATAGAAGGTAGAACCTATACTGTAACTACCACCGGCGGAAATGGAGGAAAAGCGACTGCCACCATCCACCTCGCCGAAGGAGCGCAGGCCTATGTGCTTGAGCTTAACGAACGCACATTTGAATACACCGTCCATGCCGAACTCCATGAAGGCGACAATGAAGTTGTGTTCGAAACCGACTCAAAAGCCGTTCCCGGAACTGTTCCGTTCTACTATCTCTGTGGACGCGACGGTTATCTCCTTGACGTTGTCACAAACGAAAAAGGCAAAAAATATGAACTCAAGGAAAACTCCGAAATCGGAACATTCATCGAGCTGACCGCCTACACCTACCAGCCTTACTACAGCGTGACTACTAAGGAACGCCCCAAACCCGAAGGCGACCCCACATTCATCCTCACTGCCGGAAGCCGCGCCACATATACACCCAAAAACGGAGGTATGCGACGCACACTCGTTGCCGGTGACAACTACGTGACCCTCAAATCAACCGACATCATCCTCGTTTCTCCCGCCGACGGACACCACTTCACTTCGTTTACCAACAACAAAGGAGTGGCTATGACCATCAACAACTCGGGAGCAGTGCAGATCGAAGGATCCAACTTCCAGGCACCCTATTACATCTCTACCGAACAGAACGCGGAACCCGATCCGACCTATACGATCGACATTGACGATCCCGATGCTGTTTCATGCTACTCATTCCCGTCCTACAAGACGATTTCCCTCCGTAAAGGTATCAACAATCTCAGTTACAGCATCTACGGTGAAAAACAGATCGTGATCTCAACGATCAACGACGGAATGTACTACACACCGTTCTCCTCTCTTAAGGTCAACGGAGTGGAACAGCCGTTCAGTAGCCAGCATTTCATCGACCTTGCCGACGGCATGGAAATCGTTGCACGTGTAAAATATCCCGAAGATGTAAAATACACCATCACATTCGATGGTCCCGAAAACTTCTGGACAAAAGTCGAAGTCAACGATGAGGCTGTCACACCGGTCGATAACAAACTCGAAGTTCCGGCAGGAGCAAGAATAAAACTCTACAACACCGCTGCATCCGACTGGACTATTTCACAGATTAACCTCCCCGACAACAACTCCAACAGAACAATCACCGCCACTACCCACCTCTGGTTCACCGCTACAGGCGACGGCAAGGTTTATGTAAACGCCAGCCAGGTGAAGAAATACAATATTGACCTTAATATTATTTCAGGAGCCGAGAGCATCAAGGTGATCGTTGGTTCAGGTGCTAACAGTCGTGAGATCGGCGGACTCCGTAACGGCAGCAACCCGCTCACAATCCGCGACAACAACAACATCTTCACTATCAGCCACCTCGACAAGGAAGGCGTATTCCACTCGGTAACCTACAAAGAGACACCCGATGCCGAACTCAAGAACGCGCAATACAACGTATATTACCGCACCTACACCATCCGAGGTCTTGGAGAAGGCGGTGTCATCAATATCGACGCACAGGAAATCGACTACGCCAACACCTGTCTGATCTACGTTGACAACGCATCAAAAGCATATCTCACCACCGACGATAAACGAACCATCATGCTCAAGAATGGATATAACACTATCCATTTCAATGACTCGGAAAACGGAAACAACGGTTTCGCCACCCACGCACCGCAGACAGCCGTACTCTTCTGCGATGATCAGAAAGTATCATCGGCATCATATATAAACCTCGAGAACAACAAAGTCTACAAACTTTACACCGATAACGCAGACCCTGAATTCTATAACGTCCGATTCAACGTACTCGAAGGATACACGCTTATCAATCCCGTAATCGACACCAAGACACCGGTCAGCATGACACAGACCGAAATGAAGCTTCTCCCCGGAACAGAGATCAGCTTCCAGGTGAATGTAGCAGCCGGTATCAACAAAGCAGTCTTTGTAAACGAGAACGAAATCACCCCCGATGCAGATGGAACCTATAACGTGGTGATCACTGGAGAGACCGTTATCGGACTCGGAGAACCAACCGATGGAATCAGCTCGGTAACCGATGATACCGAAAACGGAACCCCTGTCTACTTTGACCTTTCAGGACGTCAGGTAAGCAACGACCGACTCCTCCCGGGAATCTATGTACGCTTAATAAACGGCAAAGCGACTAAAGTCACAGTAAAATAAAACATTTTTCATTTCAACGAAAGAGGTTATGCTGCAATCACGGCATAACCTCTTTCAGTTTATATCAACTAATATAACCGTATTCCTGGACACCTACGCCCGCCACCAACAGACTGATCCTCAACGGATTGTAGGGCTGCTTCGTGGAGCAGCCACCGTTTCATCCTCACACTGTTAACTCGACGCCGGCTCCACATGCTTCGGAATCCACTTCCCGCGCAACAAGCGGATAAGGAAAATCGTTCCGCGGAAGATAAGCTCAATACACATCGCATACCACACGCCCCGCAAACCCATTTCCGGAGCCAGGAACCATGCCACCGGCAATCTGACAAGCCAGATACTGCCGAAATTCATTATCGCAGGAACTACAGTTCCACCTACACCTACAAAAACACCGTAGGCAACTATCGAAGCGGCAAACATAGGTTCGGCCCACGCCTCTATACGCAACACCTCGGTTCCCAAAGTCCTGATTGACTCTACCGGACTCATTATATCCATTATATACGGTGCCGCGAACCACATCAGCAGACCCATTACTGTCATCACACACATTCCCAGACCAACCGTAATATATCCGAAACTTCTCACGAGATCCCTGCGGCCCGCACCGAAACTTTGACCTATTAACGTTGTGGCAGCCTCACCGATACCGTAACCGGGCATATAACATAAACTTTCAGCCGTAACCGCAAACGCGTTGGCAGCGATTGCCACTACACCGAGCGGAGCTACTATAACGGTAATCGCAATCTGAGCGCAACATATAACCGCATGCTCAACAGTCATGGGAATTGAAATCTTAACCGCCTTATGTATCACATTCGATGTCAGCCGATAACTTCCATGCCTACCCTTCAGGCATAACTCAGGCTGCTTCACATACAGATAATAGAACATCATCGCCGCCGTCAGCACCTCGGCAAGAACTGTTCCGAGAGCCGCACCGGCCACCCCGAGTCCTGCCCCAGGCATATATATCTCCATCCCCAAGATATCCAATTCACGCGACGGAAATATAAAAAAGAAATTGAATACCATGTCCATCACGCACATCACGATATTCAGCATACTCGGAACCTTCATGTTTCCCACGCAACGCAACATACCTCCTGCGAGATAATTGACCGTCAACAACGGAAGCGAAGCAACGAATATCGAAAAATAAACCGTCGCTTTACCGCAGATAACATCCGAACCGCCGAGCCAGTGAGGGAGAGGACCCGAAATCGCGATACCGATCAAACCTACCGCCACACTGAAAATCATGCACGCCACCAGCGATTGACGAAGAATGTTACGCGCCGATGTCTCATCATTTGCGCCAACCTTGTGAGCTACCTGAACTGTAAAACCCGACGTGATCGCAGAACATATCCCCCAGAAAAGCCAGAGACTCGTCCCCACAAGACCGATCGAAGCCGAATCATCGGCACCGAGATGACCCACCATCGCAGCATCAATATATTGCATCAGGATGCTCGACAGTTGCGCAAGTATTGCCGGAAGCGACAACATCACCGTCAGCCGTAACTGACTGCGAAACGACATCGCACGCCCATCCCTGATCATTGAAACAGTTTCTGACATAATTCTATAAGTAATTCAACCGCAAAGTTCGGTATTTTTACCGAATACACGTCAAGCTCACTTATCTTTTTCATTACACCAACCCACAATCGAAGAATTTATTTGTATCTAAAATTAATTTGATTAACTTTGCCGCCGAAAATGGTGCTTACCGCTGTAAAATAGCCCCGGCTTAAAAGGGAATCGGGTGAAAATCCCGGACAGTCCCGCTGCTGTGAGTTCCAATGAAAAACGGCTTCCGCCGTATGCCATTGCGTTCCGTCAAGGAACGTGAGAAGGCGCGGAAGTCGGGAACGAGTCAGAAGACCTGCCATTTTCCGTTATCTTTCACCCGCTTGCGAGGACGAGCTGCGAAAGGAGAGGAAAATGAGGCATTCCGGCCGCAACTGACGGCATTTATAAGCTTCTCTTCTGCTCCCGTCACAAATTCATTCCGTCGCATACGTTGACTGATAGCGTAAATGTTAAATCTGTCAACGAGCGAATTGATGAATTTATTAACAAAACTATTTGTTCCCGCTGCGGTATTCCTCTCCGCATCACATCCCTGCATTGCCGCAGATACCGATGTTAACCACCCCGACAGCATCAATCTTGATGAAATCGTGGTTGTTGCCGTGCGCCCACCCGAAGATATAATTCCTGCACAACGGCTTGCCGGCGAAGAACTCCGGCGACTCAACTCGCTGAATATCGCCGATGCACTCCGCTACTTCTCGGGAGTACAGATCAAGGACTATGGCGGCGTAGGAGGCATCAAGACTGTCAACATCCGGTCAATGGGAACCAACCACACAGCCGTCAGCTACGACGGCGTTCAGCTCGGAAACGCACAGAACGGACAGATCGATCTTGGACAATTCTCACTCGACAACGTTGAGGCGATCGACACATATAACGGACAGAAGAGTGATATCCTCCAGCCGGCATCCGACTTCGGAAGCGCCTCATCGGTATATATCAGAACAATCAAACCACGCTTCAACGACAACGAGACTTACCACGCACGAGCCACCTTACGCACCGGCTCATTTGATCTCGTGAACCCCTCGGCACTACTGCAACTCAAACTGAGCCGACAGGTTGCCGCATCG
>CAZHHF010000119.1:0-6698 GCA_964531905.1 uncultured Bacteroides sp. | reverse complement strand
AGCATTATGCGGTCACCTTCGGCCGGATAGTTTGCCATTGAGTAAGCGCGTACAGTTGTCTCTGTATTGCGGCATGCAAGGGTGAATAGCCCGAATTTTTCCCATGCCGGAAGATACTCATCTCCTATAAGGGTCTTATCGATGTCGCGGTCGTAGCTCATTTCGAATGGCGGTATTTTGATTTGAGCGTACGATCCGGGGATAAAGTTCATGTGTTCGCCTTTAGGAAGTGCAACGATAAATTCTTTGATGAATGTTGCAACGTTCTTGTTGGAGATCACCTCACATTCCCATTCCTTGATGTCGAGTACCGATTCGGGTACGCCGATTTTCATATCGTCCTTCACCTTTACCTGACATGCCAGACGCCAGTCATCTTTGATTTCTTTACGTGAGAAATGGACGGTTTCAGTTGGGAGAATCTCACCTCCACCTTCAAAAACCTGCACCTTGCACTGTCCGCAGCTACCTTTACCACCGCATGCCGATGGCAGGAATACATTGGCATCGGCCATTGTGGATAGAAGCGATTTTCCAGCTCTGGCCTCTACATCGGTTTTGCCGTTAAGGTTAATGTTTACCATACCGCTTTTCACGAGATAAGCTTTGGCAGTAAGCAGTACGGCAACGAGAATCAGTGTGATTGCCAGAAAGATACCGACTCCTGTCAGTAGTGTCAGGGTCGATGCCGAAACGGCTGTGATTATTAATGTATGTGTCATTGTTGTTGTACTGTTACGTTAAATTTTAATTCCGAGGAAACTCATGAAAGCTATACCCATCAGTGCGGTTATAATGAATGTGATACCGATTCCGCGTAAAGGTTTCGGTACGTTGGAATAGCATGCCACACGTTCGCGTATTGCAGCTATGGCGGTGATGGCGAGGAGCCATCCCAGACCCCATCCGGCACCGGCACAAGTTGCGGTCCACACACTTCCGAAGTCACGCTGTTGCATGAACAAAGAACCTCCGAGAATTGCGCAGTTAACTGCGATAAGAGGAAGGAAAATTCCGAGTGAAGCGTAGAGTGACGGACTGTATTTCTCAACGACCATTTCAACCAACTGAGTCATCGATGCGATTACTGCTATGAACATGATCAGTGAGAGGAAGCTGAGATCAACGTCGGCATACTCGCTGCCGAGCCAGCTGAGCGCTCCGGCTTTCAATACATAGGTTTCGAGCAGATAGTTAACAGGCAGGGTGATCACAAGCATGAAAGTCACTGCGACACCGAGTCCGAAAGCTGTTTTCACATTCTTAGATACGGCAAGGAATGAACACATGCCCAGAAAGTATGCGAAAATCATATTGTCGACAAATATCGACCGTATAAATATGTTAAGGTTTTCCATATTCTTCCAGATATTTGAAGTTATTCTTGCAGATCCTTATTATAAGAGCGGTGTACCCAGATGATACATGCTACTACTATGAGTGCCATCGGAGGCAGAATCATGAGACCGTTGTTGACATATCCGTGATCGTAGCACCACTGCGGCACAACCTGATATCCCATCAGCGTTCCGCTTCCTAAAAGTTCACGGAAAAATCCCACGATAACCAGGATGATGGCGTAGCCCACTCCGTTACCTACACCGTCCAGAAATGACGGCCACGGTTTGTTGGCCATCGCAAATGCTTCGAGACGTCCCATCAGGATACAGTTTGTGATTATAAGACCGATGAATACCGAGAGCTGTTTCGATACGTCGTAGGCGAATGCCAGCAATAGCTGGTTTACGATAACAACGAGACCGGCAACGACAACGAGTTGTACGATGATACGGATGTTTGTTGGTATCGTGTTTCGTATCAGTGAAATTATTACATTTGAGAACGCAAGGACGGCGATAACCGACATTCCCATGACGAGTGCCGGTTCAAGTTTTGCCGTAACGGCGAGAACCGAGCAGATGCCGAGAATCTGAACGACTACGGGGTTGTCTTTTGATAGCGGATTGAAAAAGACATTCCGGTTTGAAATCTTTTCTGCCATGACGTTTTATTTGTTTCTGATGGTTTCTAAATAATTACGGTATGGCGCGAGACAGTCATCGAGCATGCTGCCTACTCCTTTGGAGGTTATGGTACCGCCTGAAATACCGTTGACATAATCTTCATTTCCGCTTGGCTGCTGGCCGGCTTTCACTACGGTGATCGGAAGGAATTCATCGGCCTTGAAAAGCTGCTTGCCGCTGAACTGAGAGCGGAAGTCATCTTTGGTTATTTCAGCACCGAGTCCCGGAGTTTCTCCCTGATGGTCGAAGAATGCTCCGTAAACAGTAGATGCATTGCTGTCGAGTGAGATATATCCCCATATCGGACCCCATAGGCCTGCGCCGTAAAGAGGAATGATATATTTTGTAGCATTATCGATGGAACAGACGTAAACCGGTAGTTCACGTTTATCGGCCGGTAGCTTTACTTGCGATGCGATATCTATGGCAAACGCGTTGTTGCCGATGGAATCACCTGCTGAGTTTACGACCACCTGGCCTACTATGTATTTGTCGAATTCTTCCGATATCATGTCAGGAGTTGTTGCGACAACATTTACCGATGCCAGGATCTGGCGGCGTTTGTCGTTGTCAGCGTTGGCTTGCTGACGTTCTTTAAGTGATAGTGATGTAAAAGCGAGTGCCGAGCCAACGACCACCACAAGCACTATAATATAGATTATTGTGTATATGTTGCTTTGCTTGTTCATCTTTTCAGGCTTTGATTCGTTTTAGACGTCGGTTAATGTTCACCTGAACAACGCAGTAATCGATAAGCGGTGCAAGCACGTTCATAAGCAGCACGGCAAGCATGGCTCCTTCGGGGTAGCCGTTGTTGTAGGTACGGATAAGTATGGCGATCACTCCTACGAGGAAGCCGTAAATATATTTTCCAGGAGTGGTACGTGCGGCGGTGACCGGATCGGTTGCCATGAATACTGCCGCGAATGCGAATCCTCCTAAGCAAAGCTGTTCGGCAATGCCGAGGTACGATGCCGGATAAGTCGGGGTGGCAGTGAGGTTGGCGATCCATGCCATAAAGGCTCCGCCGGCAAATACTGAAATGATTATACGCCAGTTGGCGATTCCGGTAACCAGAAGTATCAATGCCCCGATAAGGATGCACAGAGTGGATGTTTCACCGAACGAACCTGGGATAAGACCGAGGAACATATCCCAGAGACTCACCTGATTTCCCAGAACATCGGTGATCGGCGTGCCTGCAGCACTCGTGGCTATCTGTCCTAATGGAGTTGCTCCGGTGAATGAATCGGGTAGGGGAGTGCCGATTCCGAATACCGGACTGTTGCCGATGAACACTTTATCGCCGCTCATGCTTGCCGGATAGGCGAAAAAGAGAAATGCGCGGGTTACGAGTGCGATGTTGACGATGTTGAATCCTGTACCGCCGAATACTTCCTTAGCGAAGATTACCGAGAATGCTGTTGCTACGGCGATCATCCATAACGGTGTCTCGATTGGGCAGATAAGAGGAATAAGTATACCTGTCACCAGGAACCCTTCCTGAATCTCCTCGCCTCGCCATTGGGCTACTATAAATTCAATTCCGAGACCAACGAGATAAGTCACTACAATGGTCGGGAGAATTGATAGAAATCCGTAGCCGAAAAGTTGCCAGAAAGGAAATGATGTGGCTCCTGATGCAAGAAAATGCTGGTAGCCTGCATTATACATTCCGAATAGAAGGCAAGGTATCAGGGCGAGTACAACGATAATCATTGTTCGTTTGGAGTCGCGGCTGTCATGAATATGTACACCCGAAACCGATGTTTCATTGGGCGTGAACAAGAATGTTTCAAATCCGTCGAAGACCGACCGGAACGCGTGTAGTTTCCCGCCTTCTTCGAAATACGGTTTGATCTTGTCGATCTGTTTTTTTAGCGCTTTCACTGTTGTATTATATATTTTCACTGTTGTATTATATATAATGTGAAGTTGATTTGTTATTCGGTCTCTTTTCTAAGATACTCGAGTCCTTCAGCAACTATTTTCTGAAGTTCGAGTTTTGATGTGTCAACATATTCGGCGAGAGCGAAATCTTCCGGAACAACCTCATAGATGCCGAGGGCCTCCATTTTGTCGATGTCGCGCGACAAGATTGCCTTTATAAGATACTCCGCCATTATGTCCATAGGCATGACTTCATCGTACTCACCCGACATTATCATTGCGCGGCGTCCTCCGAGGATACGTGCGTCCGGGTTGAATTTTTTGCGCAGGAAATGTCCGGGGAACGAACGGCTCACACTCATCTTTGATGGTGAGAGCGATGCCCATCCCATGAACTCATCGGCATGGTTTCCTTCAGGAATTACAGTTATCTGAGTGTAAGGGAATCTGAGGTAACCGTCGGCTCCTACAGCGGTTCCCGTGAGTACGTTACCGGAGATTATTCTCTGATCATATCCGCTGTTCTTGATGTTGCCGTTAAGCAGAGGTGCTATTTCGGCTCCGATCACGGTTTTGATATAGCATGGATTTACAACTTCGCTTCCGGTTATTGCTACTATGGTAGTCATGTCGGTTTTACCGTTAAGTATCAGTGAACCTATCCGTGCCATAGAGACACCGTCGAGATTCCACACAGTCTCACCTTTATTTACCGGTGCGATATTGGCTATCATGGTTCCGGCATTTCCTGCAGGATGCGGACCCTCTATGTCGACCATCTCAGCTCCGGCGATATCAGGAATCGAACTTCCATTGCGACGTCCAACATAAACCTTCCCCGATGTAAGCATAGCGAGCGCCTTTACACCGGCTTCGAGTTCACGTGACATGCCGTTAAGCAATAGATTGAAATCAGGTGCGAGTGGGGCGGTGTCAATTGCTGTCACGAATATATCGCGGGGCGTTTCTCCTGGAGTAGGTACGATGCCGTATGGACGTCGTCTTATCATCGCCCATAATCCCGACTCGAGCAGCAGTTCTTTAACTGTCTCGCGGTTGTTGGCCGTCTTTATATCGAAAACTTTTGACTGTTCGGCACCGGCTTTGTCACATTCTACTATAATACGCATGATTTTTCTGCGCTCTCCTCTGACGATCGCTTTAACCGTTCCGGTTACCGGTGAAACTACTTTCAGCGATTCTTCCTGCTTGTCGTGAAACAATGGATCGCCGGCTTTTACTTTATCGCCCTCTCTGACTTCCGGTTTAGGGGTGATACCCGGATAGTCGTCAGGACAGATCGCTGCCGTGGCCGGAAGAACAGTTTTCTCTATGATAGTGGAATCTATTCCTCCTTCAAGATTAAGATCAAGTCCTTTCTTGATTTTCAAAGAAATACTCATGGATGAATGATTTTGCAAAATTTATCGCAAAGATAGTTAAAAATTTCTTAAACATATTAACATGGAGCTATATTTGATATTAATATGTGTGAGCAATCCGTCTGTCAAATCTATTATTATTGTCATCCAAATGATAAAAGTAGTGAAAATAAAAAATATGAGGTCAAAAATTTTGTAGGTTGAAAATATAATGATACATTTGCATTAAGATTTAAAGACTGTATATGAACGTCCTGTCGTTTGTGTGCCTGCTCGAATCATAAGGTTGCAGCCGAAAAATCACATGAAATTTGACGCCGTGGAAACTGGCCATGAAATAAAATTTAAATTGAAAGTATTGTAATAAACTATAAATCAACATTAAACATTAATCAAAGTAATTATTAAACTTATGGAAGCTTCTAAGCCCAATCAAAAACCTGCTGTTAGCACAGGTAGCAATGTTCGCGGTATCAAGAATGCATCGTTAGTTATTCTCGCATGCTTCATCATCGCCGTTTGTCTCTTCCTTTTCCTTTTCGGACACTCTTCTCACTTTGAATTCGACGGAGATTACACCGGTTCTATGTGGTTCGCTCCCGAAGAACTCAAGTATCACCCCAATGACCTTATCGGTACAATCTTCAAAGGTGGTATCATCGTGCCTATCCTCCAGACTCTCTTCCTCACTGTTATCGTTCTTTCTGTAGAACGCGCTATCGCTCTTTCAAGCGCTAAAGGTAAAGGTAACATCACTAAATTTGTCGCTGATGTTAAAAAATGCCTCGCTACCAACGATATCGCTAAAGCTCAGGAACTCTGCAAAAAACAGCAAGGTTCAGTTGCTGCTGTAGTTTCTGCTGCTCTCGTTCGTTACAAAGAAATGGATGAAAACACTGTCCTCACTAAAGAACAGAAAGTTGCTACTCTTCAGAAAGAAGTTGAAGAAGCTACTGCAATGGAAATGCCTTCTCTTCAGCAGAACCTCCCCATCGTTGCAACTCTTACCACTCTCGGTACACTCGTCGGACTTCTCGGAACCGTTATGGGTATGATCAAATCATTCCAGGCACTTTCTGCTTCTGGCGCTCCTGACTCTACCGAACTTTCTACCGGTATTTCTGAGGCACTTGTGAACACCGCTTTCGGTATCGCAACCGGTGCATTCGCTGTTATCTCTTATAACTTCTACACTAACAAAATCGATAACCTTACCTACGCTATCGATGAGATTGGCTACTCTATCGTTCAATCGTTCGCAGCTAATCACTAATCCCTTATTTTTCCGAATCTAACAACTTTTTAATACGGTAAAATATGGGAAAAGTAAAAATTAAAAGAAAGAGCACGCTCATCGACATGACCGCGATGAGTGACGTGACCGTTCTTTTGCTTACTTTCT
>CAZHHF010000118.1:1873-6730 GCA_964531905.1 uncultured Bacteroides sp. | reverse complement strand
TATGAATCGGGCACATCAAAAGGCTCCTTCTATCATTATTTTGACGGAAAGGATGGACATCTCGAAAGCGAAATATCAACATCGTTTGCCGACACCCACAATAACGCCGGATCGCTATACCTGATGCATAAGTCGAAGCGTAATAAAGGGGTATGGGTTGCGTCGCATACACCGTCAAGCATATATCTGATGCAGCAGACCAACCATAAGATAACTGTTGCCGATCATATTGACTTCAGCGGTAAATATCCATCACCAAGAACCATTTATGAAGCGAACGACGGAACACTTTGGATTGGGACTGATGGAAGCTTGTATGCCTACAACACAGCTACCCATGAACTGACAAAAACAGCCGATAATCTCGGTTCAGTCAGCGATATTATAGAGGACTCAGCCGGATATATACTCGTAGCCGCCCGAGAAGAATCGGGAAAATCCAACATATCGACATTCAAGAACGGTAAATTAGTAAGATCACGCGATTTCGACGGCGACTGCACTTCAATCGCGCTTACCAATGACTCGGTTCTGTGGATCGGCACACGTACCGGCGAAATCCATTTATGGCAGCGCGGACGTAAACCGATAACCATATCGGAGTGCAGCGATTATATCCCGATGGGGTATATCGCGGGGATGATTGTTGGGTCAACCGGTCATCTCTGGGTACAGACCGAACAGCGCATCACCGAAATAGACCCGTCGACATTATCGATACGCAACTATTTTGTAAATGGTCCGCAGATGGGACTATTCAATCTTTTCCCACGATCATTCACATTGCTTCCATCGGGTAAAATGATGTTTGGAGGAACCGGCGGCGTATGCGAAATCACTCCAACTCCCGATCTGCGTAAATATAAAACCATACGACCTACCTATATTACAGAAATCAAGGTTGACGGTGAGCCGGTGTCAATTCCCGATGCCAGCGGATGTCTTGAAATAAAACCATCGGCACGAAACCTCGAGATAGAGTTCAGCTGCAACGATCATCTGAATGCCAATCACACGTCGTACGCATACCGTATGGCAAACACCGACAGCACCTGGACACGCCTTGCACCCGGAGTAAACAAAGTGATCATCAACAGGCTGAACAAAGGGAATCACACATTCGAAGTGAAACAGATTTCCGACGGAATAGAATATTCACACAACATTGCCAGCCTGAAAATAAACCGGCAACCGGCATTTTATGAAACCTGGACATTCTATCTACTGCTAAGTCTGGCCATAATCATCGTAATACTCATCCTCAATATCGGTTACAACAAGCGCAAATTAAACCGTCAGCATAAACAGATGGAGGAGAAACTGACACAGATGAAGTTCAATTTCTTCACCAATATCACCCATGAACTTCGTACACCGTTAACACTCATAATCACTCCGCTCGATTCCTTGATAAGAAAGTTCGAGGACGGCCCGTCAAAGCGTCAGCTTATAAACATCAGAAGAAGTGCGACCGATCTGATGAATCTGATAAATCAGATACTTAATTTCAGGAAACTTGAAGTTGGAGGTGAACGGCTCACCTTGTCGAAAGGCGATGCTGTTGAATTTCTTCAACGCATAAGCAATGACTTCAAACCTCTCGCGACAGAGAAAAACATTGATTTCAACTATATTCCGGCATGCGAATCGTGCTATATGAGTTTCGATATAACCAAGCTGAAAATAATCATCAACAATCTTCTGTCGAACGCGTTCAAATTCACTCCATCGCATAGCTCCATAACAATGAGGCTGTCACGCGAACTGATCGACGGCACCGAATATGCCGTAATCAAAGTAACCGACACGGGAATCGGCATAGAACCATCGAAAATCAATCATATTTTTGATCCGTTCTATCAGGTTGAACAGGAAAAAGTATCGGAAACCGGAAGCGGTATCGGGCTGCATGTGACAAACGAATATGTGAAGCTACACAACGGTAAAATAGAAGTCACCAGTCAAAAAGGGAAAGGTACTGAATTTACCGTATGGTTACCGGTCGACAATAAGAGTGCCGAAAAAATCGCGCTGACCGACGATGATAATATTGCGGGTGAGACTATGGAGGATAGCGAAACCGATCAGCGCAAGATTGTTCTTATCATAGAGGATAACGATGAATTCAGGGAATTCATGAAAACTGAATTGTCGGAAAAATATAATGTCATCGACGCCCCTGATGCCATCGAAGGGGAGAAAATTGCGATAGAACGGCACCCCGACATCATCATAAGTGACGTGATGATGCCACGCCGCGACGGATTCGAATTCTGCAAAATCATCAAAACGAATCTCGCGACATCGGATATTCCGGTCATTCTGCTGACTGCGCGTAACGACTATAATGCCGAACTGACCGCCTATCAGAATCATGCTGATGCTTTCGTTCAAAAACCTTTCAACCTTCAGATGCTCATTAACCGGATAGAGAATCTCATCACTACCCAGAAGAAACGTCAACTTGAATTCCAGGAGCAGCGTGAGGCCGACCCGACCAAACTGACTGTCAATCCGCTCGACGAAGCATTACTCAACAAGATACTTGAGTGCATCAACAACAATCTGACCAACTCCGACTACGGTATAGCCGAACTAAGCCGCGATGTAAACATGAGCCGAATGAACCTATATCGGAAACTTCAGAATATAACAGGTCAGACACCGACCGACTTCGTAAAAACCATCCGTCTGAAACGTGCCGCGCAGATGCTTATTGAAGGGAACAGCACCATTGTAGAGACGGCTTACGCGGTAGGCTACAATAGTCCAAGTTACTTCACACGATCGTTCAAAAGCGAATTCGGAGTCACACCGAAACAGTATCAGGAGCAGAACCGCCGATAACTTTCCGCTACAGAATCACGCAGGGAATCGCCTCTAATCCACGTGTTTTACACGTTGTGTTACATTATTGATATTTTATGTTACGATTGTGAAATCCTCAGTTTCACATTTTAGCGATATTTGCTGTACTAATATCAATAAACTAACTAACCCATTTGTAAAACAGATGAAATCGACCCTGAAAACTCTTGCGTGTCTTGCTATCGGAATGATGTCGTCACATTTGCCGGCAATCGCTGAAACAGTCACGCCCAACATATCATCCATAGAAACAGGCTTTCGTGAGATCCCCGATTCCACGCGCCTGGCTGTGTACTGGTACTGGCTCAACGATAATCTTTCGGCACCCGGAGTTGTGAAAGACCTTCAGTCTATGAAAAAAGCCGGAATCAACCGCGCATACATAGGCTTCCAGGGTATCGACGATATTCCGCAAGGTAAAGTTCCGTTCCGCTCGGCTGAATGGTGGCACGTGCTTGAAACAGCACTGAAGACAGCAGGCGAGCTGAATATTGAAATCGGAATCTTCAATAGTCCGGGATGGAGCCAATCGGGTGGACCGTGGGTAAAACCCGAACAATCAATGCGCCGCCTTAAATCGGCAGAAATCGAGATCAGCAAGAAAGGACGACAGACCATTGATCTGCCCGAAATTGAAGGAGGTCAGGACGTGGCTGTAATCGCATATCCGGCTTTCAAAAAGGATGCGGCCTCCAAAACCTGGAGAATGTCAAAAGAAGAGGATAAACCGCTAAACGCGACGCTTACCCTCGACAAGAAATCGACTGTAAGAACTCTTTCAGTCACTGTAAACGACAAAATCAAAACATCTGCCACTCTCAAAGTTAAAGATGGCGACAGCTGGAAAACACTCAAGGAATTTGAAATTGATCGTTATAACCCCGAATTATACGTTGGTTTTGAACCATACGCTCCCGTTATCATCACTCTCCCCGAAACAACCGGAAAGGAATTCATGCTTGTTACAGGCAATGAAGGGAAGGCCGATTTTGAGATCACTCTCTCGGAAGCGCCGATGATTGAACGCTACGCCGAGAAATCGCTTGCCAAAATGTTTCAGGAGCCGCTTCCACTATGGCATCATTATATGTGGGATCATCAACCCGAATCCACCGACGCCAACTGGTCGGTAAATCCGGAATCGGTAATTGATCTTACGGGAAATGTCAAAGACGGGAAACTCACTTGGAATGTTCCATCGGGTAAATGGATCGTATCACGGATAGCGATGATTACGACCGGTGTTACCAATTCACCGGCAATGCCCGATGCACGCGGTCTTGAGATTGACAAGATGAGTAAAGCGCACCTTGAATCGCACTTCGATGCATTCATCGGTGAGATTCTTCGTCGCATACCGGCAGAAAAACGCTCTACCTTCAAGATCGTTGTAGAAGACAGTTATGAGACAGGAGGCCAGAACTGGACCGACGAGATGATCAAACGCTTCGAGGAACGCTATCACTACTCTCCGCTCCCCTATCTGCCGGTTCTTAATGGAGTCGTGGTAGGAAACCGCGATATGTCGGACCGTTTTCTCTGGGATTTACGTCGCCTTGTTGCAGATATGGTAGCCTACGAATATGTAGGTGGTCTCAAAGAGATATCTAACCGTCACGGTCTTACAACATGGCTTGAGAATTACGGTCACTGGGGATTCCCTGCCGAATTCCTTCAGTATGGTGGCCAGAGCGATGAAATCGCCGGCGAGTTCTGGAGCGAGGGATCGCTCGGCGACATCGAAAACCGTGCGGCTTCATCATGTGGTCACATCTACGGCAAACGTAAGATATGGGCAGAATCATGCACAAGCGGCGGACCGGTTTTCAGCCGCTATCCGGCCATTATGAAACAGCGTATCGACCGCTTCTTCACCGAAGGAATCAATTCGACCCTTCTTCACCTATATATACATCAGGATGGTGAAAACGATCTTCAGCCCGGTCTCGCAGCCTGGTTCGGCAATGAATTCAACCGCAACAACACGTG
>CAZHHF010000118.1:0-1863 GCA_964531905.1 uncultured Bacteroides sp. | reverse complement strand
CAACACGTGGTTTGACCACATGGATGTGTTTGCTGAATATCTCAAACGCTGCAACCACATGCTTCAGCAAGGAGATTATATCGCCGACGTGGCTTATTTCATCGGCGAGGATGCTCCTAAGATGACCGGTGTATGCGATCCGGCACTCCCTACGGGATACTCATTCGACTACATCAATGCCGAAATCCTGCAGAATCATGCACGCGTTGAAAACGGCAAGCTGATACTCGACAGCGGAATGGAGTACCGTATGCTCGTGCTTCCGCGTCAGGAAACAATGCGTCCCGAAATGCTCGCTACTGTAAAAAAGATGATCGAGCAAGGTCTGGCAGTCCTCGGAACTGCTCCGCAACGCTCTCCGAGTATGGCCAACTACCCGGCATGCGATAATGAGATACAGAACATGGCCACCGAACTTTGGGGCAACGGAAACGAAAAGGTAAGAAAAATAGGTAAAGGAGTTCTGTTCTCCTATGAATACCCGATTAAGGACGCCTTATTATATATAGGTGTGGTACCCGACTTCGCCACAGCTGACGGTGACTCAGTACCATCGTTCATCCACCGCACAACCGGTGACTCAGAAATATACTTCGTTGCCAACCCCTACGAAACCGCTATCGACGTGACTTCATCGTTCAGAATTCCTGCAGGAATGTATGCTGAATTATGGAATCCTACTACAGGTGAATGTCGTTATCTACCGCAATCGTCACGAAATGGCGACTACACAACCCTACCCCTGTCGTTCCAGCCGCTTGAAAGCTCGTTCATAGTTTTCAAGAAAGGTAATGCACCTGAATACACCGCCACGGCAAACTTCCCTGCACTCACCGAAGCTGTCACCATCACAAAACCGTGGAACATCTCGTTCGACTCCGCACGCCGCGGACCTGCCGAACCGGTTGTTGCAGAAAACCTTTTTGACTGGAGCAAGAGCGAAAATCCACAGATACGCAATTTCTCAGGAGCTGCCATCTATACCAATACGTTCAACATGCCCGCTATCGATTCACGCCAATACTACCTCGACCTCGGCAAAGTAATGGTAACCGCTAAAGTCAAAGTCAACGGTAAAGAAGTGGGCGGAGTATGGACCGCACCCTATCGCCTCAACGTTACGCCTTACCTCACTGAAGGAGAGAACAATATCGAAGTTGAGGTTATCAACAATTGGAAAAACCGACTCATCGGTGATCTTTCACTCCCGGAAAGCGAACGCCGTACCTGGACCAACCAACAGATATGGAATCCCGGTGATGAGCTTCAGGAGTCGGGCCTCACCGGACCTGTAAAAATTCTTGCAGCCGACTATCAGTTAAAATAACACATTCATTTCAACATGAAATCAGTCTTACTTTCACTAACCCTTTTTTCTTTATCGGCAACACTGTCGGCCCAAGAGTCGACAGTGCCGGCCGATTCAATGCTCACGATCGGCAACAATAAGATCACCCTTAAACAGGATCTCCGTCGAGGAGGTTCTATCTGTTATCTCGCAACAACAGGCAGCAACCGTAATCTTGTAAACGTTTACGACGAAGGACGCCTGATTCAGCAATCGTACTACGCCGGTAAGAACGTAAACCGGCAGAATGAAGGCCAATCACCGTCGTGGTCTCCGTGGTCATGGAACCCGATTCAGGGAGGTAATTACGCCGGCAAAGGAGCAAGAATCGTCACACACGAGATGACCGATTCCAGCCTCTACGTAAAATGTATCCCTATGTTGTGGGACATGAACAACCACGAAGCGGAAGCTGAGATGGAACAATGGACAACCATCAGAGGGAACGTTGTAAAAGTAGTGAACCGAATCACTTGCAACCGAACCGATACGATCTATGGTAAACCTACCAAAAA
>CAZHHF010000117.1:0-6737 GCA_964531905.1 uncultured Bacteroides sp. | reverse complement strand
TTACGATCGGTGAGGGTGCGGTTATCGGATGCGGAAGTATTGTTACCCATGACATTCCTCCACGTTGTGTTGCCGCCGGTAACCCATGTCGCGTTATAAGGCAGATAACCGAAGCCGATAAAGTCGGGTTTGTGAAATAGGGAAGATCACCTTAAATATATTCTGACTCGATAGATAAAGAATGAGGAAAAACTAATTATTACTCACATTATAAATACCATTATGAAAAAATCCACCATTCTGGGTTTCATGGCAGCCGCAGCGCTGTTCATAACTTCCTGTGACCGCAAGGAGAATGTGACCGCCAACTATCAGGTGATACCTCTTCCGCAGGAGATTGTAGAAGGCACTTCCGGTGACTTCCTACTCTCTGACGCCACAGTGATAACCTATCCAAAGAGCAACGACGAAATGAAGCGCAATGCCGAACTTCTGTCGGAATATCTCGGCGAACTTACCGGACGTAAACTCAAGATCACCGATACTCCATCGGAGAAAAATGCCATTGTACTCGAGTGCGATCTCGACAACGAGAATCCCGAAGCATACAACCTGACGGTAACTCCCGAGCTGATCACCATCAACGGTTCTACTCCCGCCGGTACATTCTACGGTATCCAGACGCTGCGCAAGTCGGTCCCTCAGACAGGTAACCTCAACGTGAGCTTTCCTGCCGTCACAATCAGCGATTATCCCCGCTTCGCTTATCGTGGAGCGATGCTTGAAGTGTGCCGCCACTTTTATCCGGTCGATTCGGTGAAGAAATTCATTGATATGCTCGCTCTGCACAATATCAACCGTTTCCATCTTGGTCTGTCGCAGGATCAGGGATGGCGTATTGAGATCAAAAGCCGTCCCGAGCTTACCAAAGTTGGCTCGATGCGCAAAGGCACTTGCATCGGTCACGAATTCGACACATCCGACTCGATCCCTTACGGTGGATTCTTTACTCAGGATGAGGCCCGCGAGATTGTGAAATATGCAGCTGATCGCTATATAACCGTGATTCCCGAGATAAATATGCCGGGCCACATGCTCGCAGCCCTCGCATCCTATCCCGAATTGGGTTGCACCGGTGGACCTTACGAAGTGTGGCAGCGCTGGGGTATCAGCGATGACGTTCTCTGCGCAGGTAATGATTCGGTACTCAAATTTATTGACGATGTACTCGGCGAGATTATCGAAATATTCCCGTCGGAATATATCCATGTCGGTGGTGACGAATGTCCTAAAGTGCGTTGGGAGAAATGTCCCAAATGTCAGGCTAAGGCACGCGAACTTGGATTGAAGAACGATGCCAACGGCACGGTTGAGGAGAAGCTTCAGAGCTATATCATGCAACATGCCGGTAACTTCCTGACCTCACACGGACGCAAGATGATAGGCTGGGACGAAATCCTCGAAGGTGGACTTGCTCCCGGAGCTATCGTAATGTCATGGCGTGGCGAGGAGGGAGCCAAAGAGGCTGCCCGTCAGGATCATGACGCCATAATGACTCCTACCAACTACCTGTACTTTGACTATTATCAGACTCGCGATACCGAGAACGAACCTATGGCCATCGGAGGTTATGTGCCTGTGGAGAAGGTGTACAGCTTCAATCCTACCCCCGACGATCTCACCGATGAGCAGAAGAAGCACATGATAGGTGTGCAGGCTAACCTGTGGACCGAGTATATGCCTACTTACTCGCAGGTTGAGTATATGGCACTTCCGCGCATGGCTGCTCTTGCCGAGGTGCAGTGGACCGAAGCCGACAAGAAGGATTACAATGACTTCGCTAAACGTGTTCATCAGCTCACTAACCAGTACCGTACGCAGGGTTATAACTACGCTACACACATTTTCAAAGTCAACGGTACTCTGACCCCCGACATGGAGAAGAGAGCCATCGTAGTTGAACTCCTCACTATCGACGATGCGCCGATCTTCTATACACTCGACGGTACCGAACCCACAGAGCAGTCAACTCCCTATACCGAACCTTTCGAAATCAACACCACGACGGTGATCAAGGCCGTGGCCGTTCGTCCCGAAGGTAACAGCCGCGTGTTCACCGACAGTGTGACATTTAACAAGGCTACCGCGTGTCCGATCACTATTGCCGAACAGCCACATTCTCGCTACAACGATCAAGGCGCCGTGACACTCATCGACGGTAAATACGGTACAATCGCCTTTAATGCCGGAGGCTGGCTCGGCTTCAACGGAAAGAATCTTGATGCCACGATCGATTTATGCGAGTCAACCGAGATATCGGCCGTCACAGTACGCGCCCTTGTGGATGTGGCTTCATGGATTCTCGATGCTAAATCGATTACTGTTATGGTATCCGACGACGGCAAGACATTCACTCAGGTAGCTCACGAGGATTATCCGATCAACGATAAGAACGATCCAAGAGAAATAGTGGCCCACAAACTGAGTTTCACTCCCGTCACAACCCGCTACGTGCGCGTAGAAGCAGCATGTCAGCCCACAATGCCCGTCGAATGGGATAAACGCTCGCAGAATGCACCTGCATTCCTGTTTGTCGATGAAATCATAATCGACTGATTTCCCATCCTCAAGGATTGTCAGAAACTGAAAAGGTTGTACCTGAATTTAATCAGGCACAACCTTTTCGGTGTATATTATTCACTATGGGAGTGAAATTACTGGTCTTCTTCTTCCATTGACATGTAGTGTTCACGCGGGTGATCACATGCCGGACATTCCATAGGAGGTTCGGTTCCTACAAATTCGTAACCGCACACCATGCAACGCCATTTGATAGGTTTGTCACGTTTCCATACGGTTCCGTCCTGAACCTGTTTCAGATAACGGCTGAAACGGGCTTCGTGATGACGTTCAACTTCTGCGATGTTACGGAAGTGTTCGGCGATTTCGGTAAATCCTTCTTCCTCGGCGATCGCTGCGGCCTGAGTATATTCTTCAACACCTTCAGCTTTCTCTCCTGCAACTGCCTGAGCAAGGTTCGAAGCAGTGTCACCTACGGTTCCGGCGCTTACAGTCATAGGAAGTTCAACATCGCCACCTTCGAGATATTTGAAGAAAATTTTCGCATGATGAAGTTCGTTTGCAGCTGTTTCATCAAAAATCTGCGCGATGGGGAAATAACTTTCCTTAGTAGCCTGCTTACTGTAGAACACGTAGCGTGTATAGGCTGTTGATTCACTGAGATATGCTTTTACGAGGCACTGTTCTGTACGTGTGCCTTTGATGCTTTTTGAAGTAGTTGAGGTACTCATAATGTTATAGTTTTTATATTCTGTTTTGATATTATAACACTCGTGGGAGCTATTTGTTTAAAGGGAAATTTATTATCTTTGTTCCGTTGGAATAAAAAACGCTTTATGAAATTGATTCTGAACCGCGATTACGATTATCTGCGCGATTATCTGACCGATATCGACTTTCATTTTGAAAATGAGGGCGAGGTTATTCATCAGGGTCGTAACCGCATCGCCATCTGCCGTGTTGATGGGCTTGAGCTGAATATAAAGCGTTATGGCCGTCCTTCGTTTCTGAAACGGATAATCTATTCCTTCTTCCGAAGCCCCAAAGGACTCAGAGCCTATCTCTATCCCATGAAACTTCTTGAAAGGGGTATAGAGACGCCGGTGCCTGTGGCCTATATCGAAAAACGTAAGTGGGGATTGATAACTGATTCATATTTCGTCAGTATTCAGTCGCCATACAGCCGTCGTATGTACGAGTTCGGCGACAGGCATGTCACAGGCGATCACGAGGCTATGGAGATCGTGAAAGCTTTCGCCCGTTTCACCGCCCGTGTTCATAAGGCGGGCGTGGAGCATCTCGATTATTCTCCTGGGAACATTCTTTTCGATAAAGTTGACGGTGAGTGGCGGTTCTCGTTGGTGGATACCAACAGGATGTATTTCGGTGAGGTGGATCCGGAACGTGGCTGCCGCAATTTCGCCCGCTTGTGGGGCCAGATTGATTTTTTTCATCTGCTTGCCGATGAATATGCCGCGGCGCGTGATGCCGATCGTGTACTATGCCGCCGGTGGGTGATGGAGGCACGCGATCGTTTCTGGAAGCGATTCTCGCGGCGCCATAAAGTAAAGTATAATCTTAATTACGAGTGACCATGCCGAAACGCTATCTGTTTTTTGCTTCACTGACGTATGCATATTCGATTCTGCGTCCGCTTCAGGATGAAATTCGCCGTCGTGGCGACGAGGTCGCCTGGTTTCTTGAGCCTTCCTGTCCCGACCTGCTGCTTCCCGGTGAACGCCGGCTGTACACGATCGAGGAGGTGATGGAATATAATCCTATCGCGGTTTTCGCGCCCGGTAACTGGATCTATGACTTTTTCCCGGGGGTTAAAGTGGGCGTGTTCCACGGCTATCCGATGAAAAAACGTATCGAGAAAATTGATGATCATTTCACCATTCGGGGATGGTTTGACATCTACTGCACGCAAGGCGAGAGCAGTACGCCTTATTTCAAGGAACTGGAGGCGAAACATGGCTTCTTCAAGATATATGAAACAGGATGGTGCAAGGTCGATCCATTTTTCGGGCCATCACGTCCGGCTGTTCCCGAGCGGACACGTCCGGTGATCCTCTATTCGCCCACGTTTACACGCGGAATCTCGTCGGCATGGGATCTCCTGCCCGAACTGCGTAAACTCACTGCCGAAAAACCGTGGGACTGGATTATCACTTTCCATCCCAAGCTTACCGATCCTCAACTGATAGCCGATTATGAACAGCTGGCAGCCGAGCGCCCCAATGTGACTTTCAGTCGTGTCAACGATGGTCTGCCAACTTTTCTAAAGAGCGATGTGATGCTTTGTGATTCATCGAGTATAATAGTGGAATACATGATGCTCGACAAGCCTGTAGTGACTTTCAGGAATACTCATCCCGGTGATTTCCTGCTCGATGTGCATGAGCCGGGTGAGATCGGTCCGGCGATCGAGAAGGCACTTACATGTCCGCCCGAACTTATGGAGAATATCCGCCGCTACACAACTTATCATGAGCCTCACCGCGATGGCCGGAACTCAGCCCGCGTTCTCGATGCAGTCGATGATTTTATCGCCAACTACAAGGGACGCATAAAGAAAAAGCCGCTGAATCTGTTCAGGAAACTGAAGTTACGCTGGCGCTTAGGTTATTTTCACAAATAGCCGACAACTGATTGATCATAAAACAAAATGTAATTATCATAGAAATGAAACGTTATCTTATTTTAATTTCGATGGCTGCCGCTGTTCTTAACGTGTTCGCATGGGGCCAGAAGGGTCACGATGTAACCGCTGCGATCGCCGAGCGTCACCTGACACCTGCCGCAAAAGCTGCTGTCGACTCTATCCTCGAGGGTAAATCAATGATTTACTGGGCTAACTGGCTCGACAATGCAAGCCATCAGCGCGATATGGCCTATACCAAAACCTGGCACTATAAGAATGTGGACGAAGGTGTGCGTTACGAAGAAGCTCAAGCAAATCCCGCCGGCGATGCCGTTACTGCTATAAAAGCGCAGATCGAAACGCTTACCGATCCTAATGCCACTCCCGAGCAGGTCAATCTGGCAATGAAGATTCTGGTTCATGTTACCGGCGATCTTCACATGCCGCTCCACATGGGGCATGCAACCGACTTGGGTGGGAACCGCATAAAAATTAAGTATTTCGGCCGCGACACAAATCTCCATTCGGTATGGGATTCTTCAATTCCCGATTCAGCTCATAAGTGGAGCTATACAGAATGGTGTGATCAGATCGACCGCGTGACTCCCGAAGAGATGGATATCATAACGTCGGGAAGCATCGATGACTGGGCAAAGGAAACTATCAATGTGGCATCGGAAGTTTACCGCTATTTCTCCGATAAATCTAATATCTCCTATGATGAAGTAGCCTACTGGACTCCTACCGTAGAACGCCAGTTCCTTTATGGCGGTCTGCGACTCGCATCAATCCTGAATTCGATTTACAAGTAGGATTGCGATTTTAAGATATAAAAATAGAGCAGACCTCAAAAGTTCGATAAATAGCTTTTGAGGTCTGTTCTATTTTACTATGTCCATAGTTTAATGATGCCCATATATCATTGGTTGAAAGCGTGATTTACACTTGGAAGCGACCGGTAAGTAATTCCCTTTTTAAAAATTCATAGTTATAGGCCGGGCTTTCAATATACATTCCTGTTTGAGGTTCAGAGACTTTCTCAAATGTCTCGGAATTATACCATGTGGATATTGCATCACTGAGTGAAAGCCGATTATCACGAATTAGCCATCCTATAATGTCGGTAGAGATTGCTTCAAGTAAAAATTGAAAATTCTGTTCCATAGTCATACGATTCTATTCAAATAACTTACAGCGGTAGCATTATGAAAGAAGTATTGTGTACTAAGTTCCTTATATTCCAGTCGTTTTACCAATTCTGAGATTGATATATAGCCATTTTGAAAAAGTCGAAAAGAGAGGACGACAGAATCATCTGCTATTGGTCCAATTACAATGTCGTAACCGTGAGCAGGATGAGAAATATCCTCACTGCGATTCATCATAACAAAATTTGCCCATTCTTCGGAAGGCCTATCAAAAATCTTAATCTTTAGATTTTTGGATGCTTTTTCGTAATCAAATTCAAAAACAGACACACCCTCTTTCCCACCAGCCCGCATAAAGCGTCGGAATGCCATATTCAGGGCATGCTCCATATTGTCAGTCAGGTAAAATCCACGTCCGAAGTCTT
>CAZHHF010000116.1:1998-6751 GCA_964531905.1 uncultured Bacteroides sp. | reverse complement strand
TCAATTCTCTTGCTGATTCACTGCAAAGACTGATATTCTACAAATCCGCTATTGACAGCAACCGAAATAAGGTTATTTGCTTTGAAGAGCCTGAAGCACATACATTTCCACCATATATTTCAAATGTAGTCAACGATATAATAGCAAGCGAAGATAACCAGTTTTTCATCACTACCCATAGCCCGTATGTAATGAGTGCCTTATTGGAAAGTGCGGGTGACGATTTGGCGGTGTTCGTTGTCGATATGGAAAATAATGCAACGATTGTAAGCCGTCTGTCAGAGCAGCAGCTTCAAGAAGCATACGACAATGGTATGGATATGTTCTATAACATTGAAGCATATCTTGGTAAATGAATCAACGCGCAGACTATATAATTCCGGAATGTTATGTCGATACCAACCTCGTAGAAACGTTGGTATGTAAAGCCGGTTGTAACCATCAGAAAGGCTGCAATCAGGTTGCCAAAGTCATGCAGGAAAAATTTGCAGACAGATTTGCGGTTGGAATAATTGACGCAGACAAGCGAAAGCCGAGCTATCTCAATAGTTTTAATGAGATTGCATCAAGTGAACATATTCAATTGTTCAGGCATTCGGTTCGTCCACACTTCATAATCCTCGTTCATCCGGCAATAGATGGATTCATACTCTCATGTGCAGAAGCCGGTCATATAGATCTAACGGAATACGAATTATCTCCGGTCTTGAAAGAATTTACCGCACAGACTAAAAACGTAATATCCAATAAAGACTCACGTTTCAAAAGGTTGTTCAAGTCAATGGATAATGTTGGCGAGATTAAACTGTTGAAGTCGGTTATAGAATATCTTGTAGAAACGACATACAAAGCATCTAATACAGAACTTATCAAGATTTTCACAGCACAATAAGGCTAACAATATCTTCATTGCCACCTTTTTGCCACCTTTTTCTTTTTTTTAACTGCAATAAACGACATTTAATTGCGTTAGTTTGTTGAAAATGATGTAACTTTGCACACTGCAAACTACGGTATTAAACTATGAGACAACTTAAGATTACCAAATCGATTACAAACCGCGAGAGCGCGTCGCTCGACAAGTACCTTCAGGAAATCGGTCGTGAAGATCTGATTACCGTTGAAGAAGAGGTTGAACTTGCGCAGCGCATACGCGAAGGAGATCAGGCAGCACTTGAAAAACTCACCCGCGCCAATCTCCGCTTCGTCGTATCTGTCGCAAAACAGTATCAGAATCAGGGTCTGAGCCTGCCCGACCTCATCAACGAAGGTAACCTCGGCCTGATCAAGGCCGCCCAGAAATTCGACGAAACACGCGGTTTCAAGTTTATCTCCTATGCCGTGTGGTGGATTCGCCAGTCAATTCTGCAAGCACTCGCTGAACAGTCGCGTATCGTGCGCCTACCGCTCAATCAAGTCGGCTCGCTTAACAAAATCAGCAAAGCCCTCTCTAAATTCGAGCAGGAAAATGAGCGCCGTCCTTCGCCCGAGGAACTCGCCGAGACTCTCGATGTGCCTGTTGAAAAGATTGCCGACACGCTGAAAGTTTCAGGACGTCACATATCAGTCGACGCTCCGTTTGTCGAAGGCGAAGACAACAGTCTGCTCGACGTTCTGACCAACGATGATTCCCCAATGGCCGATTCAGGTCTTACACAGGAATCTCTTTCCAAAGAAGTGGAACGCGCACTCAGCCAGCTCCACGACCGTGAACGCGAGATCCTGAAAATGTTCTTCGGAATCGGATGTCAGGAAATGACTCTTGAAGAGATCGGTGCAAAGTTCGACCTCACACGCGAACGTGTTCGCCAGATCAAGGAGAAAGCTATCCGCCGGCTCAAAGGACAGAAGAGCCGACTTCTGAAGTCTTACCTCGGCCAGTAAACCGACACTGGCCACGGTCAGGGATGGCCGATTTAAATTTAACGGGAGACTCCGCCGCGGCGGAGTCTCCCGTACGTTTTATCTATGTTACTGACGATCTCAGACCAGCTCACCGATAAGCGTGGCCGATGATGCATCAATGATTCTGACCATCACCTTGTCGCCGATATGAAAGTTCCCCTTAGGAAAAACTACAGTCTTATTCTGGGGCGTACGGCCGACGCGCTGATCGTGGTTACGTTTCGCTCCACCCTCGACAAGCACTTCGAACACCTTTCCAATATCGCGGCGGTTCGACTCGAGCGAGAGAGTGTTCTGCAACGCAATCATGCGGTTCAGACGGTCGATCTTAACTTCTTCGGGGATGTTATCTTTCATCTCGCGCGAAGCGAGTGTACCGGGACGCTCCGAATATTTGAACATGAACGAAGAATCGAAACCGACTTCCCTCATCAGGCTCAAAGTCTGCTCGAAATCTTCCTCCGACTCATTATAGAATCCGGTAAACATATCGGTGGAAATACCGCAATCGGGGATCATACGACGGATTGCAGCTATGCGACCAAGATACCACTCGCGTGTGTATTTCCGGTTCATGTTCTTCAACACCGCATCGGATCCCGACTGAACAGGAAGATGAATATGATTACAGATATTGTCATACCGTGCTATTGTAGCGATTATCTCATCGGACATATCCTTAGGATGAGACGTGGTAAATCTCACCCTCATGTCAGGCGCAGCCTCGGCAACCATCGCAAGCAGTCGCGCGAAATCGATAACTGTACCGTCATCGGCTTTATAACAGTAACTGTTCACATTCTGCCCCAGTAGAGTTACCTCGCGGAAACCTCGCGAACGGAGATCGGCAAGCTCGTTGAGAATACTTGCCGCTTCACGACTGCGCTCCCTACCACGGGTATAAGGAACAATACAGTAGGAACAGAAATTATTGCATCCGCGCATGATACTGATGAAGCCCGACACCCGATTACCACCGATACGGCTCGGGATCACATTACGATAAGTCTCGGTTGTACTGAGGTTTACATTGATCGCTTTTTCGCCCGATTCGGCGGCGGCAAAGAAATTCGGAAGATCGAGATAGCTGTCGGGACCGGCAACGACATCAACTCCGTGATCGTTGATCAGCTTGTCGCGGACACGCTCGGCCATACAACCGATAACGCCAACTATCAAACGTGCATTTTTCCCTCGCTTGCGTCGCAATGAAGCCAGATAGGCCAGACGTGAAACAATCTTCTGCTCAGCATTATCGCGGATAGAACATGTATTGAGCAGAATAGCATCGGCCTCCTCGATATTTTCAGTCAGCGAATAACCGGCCATGCCGAGAACTGAAGCGACAACCTCACTGTCGGCCACGTTCATCTGGCAACCGTAGGTTTCGATAAACAACCGCTTGTCGCCAACTTCTGTATATGAATCTTTTTTTGATTCCATTTTCATAAACTACCTATATCACAGCCATATAGCCTAAAAGCTGCAAATATTTTGCCAATTTGAGTTATTTTATTAATTTTGTGCAAAATTACGAAAAAACCGTTTTTACCACAAGCTATTCATTGAATTAACTTACTTTCAAACAATATGGCATTCAATTTCATCACAGCTGACGAAGCCGCTGCAATGGTCAAGAACGATGATACGTTCGGCCTTTCAGGCTTTACCGCTCCCGGGGTTCCGAAGATGTTCTTCGAAGCTGTGGCACGCAAGGCTGAAGCCGAGCATGCTGCAGGACGCCCGTTTAAAGTAAACATTTTTACCGGAGCTTCCACCAACGATCATGTAGACGGTATACTCGCCCGTACCAACACTATGGGACGCCGCGCACCTTATCAGAATACTCCCGACCTGCGTAAACGCATCAACTCTCACGATGCTCACTACTTTGACCGTCACCTATCGGAAATGGCGCAGGAAGTGCGTTACGGATTCTACGGTAAAATCGATTATGCTGTCATTGAAGCCGCCGATATCACTCCCGATGGTGAAATACTCCTCGGAACCGGCCTCGGCAACATCCCGACCTACGCTTATCTCGCCGATAAAATCATTATCGAGCTTAACGACAAGCTTCCCAAATCGCTCTATGGCATGCACGACGTGATCCGTCTTCAGGACCCTCCCACACGTCCCGCAATTCCCATTTTCAAGCCGAGCGACCGAATCGGATCACCCACTCTCAAAATCGATCCCAATAAAGTTATCGGAGTTATCCGCACAAGTTCCTACGACGGTGTAAAACCGTTCACCGAACCTGATGCCGTTTCAAAACAGATCGGTTCAAACGTGGTAAGCTTCCTCCTTTCAGAATACCGCAAAGGTCGCCTGCCTAAAGAATTCCTTCCTCTGCAGTCGGGTGTGGGCAACGTAGCCAACGCGGTTCTCTATGACCTCGGAGAAAGCTCGGAACTTCCCCAATTCAGCATGTACACCGAAGTGGTACAGGACGCCGTTCTCGAACTGATGAAAAAGGAGAAATGCGTGTTTGCCAGCACATGCTCCATGACATTCAGCGATGCAACCGAAGCTGAACTCTTCAGCAACCTCGACTTCTTCCACGATAAGATCCTCCTCCGTCCCGCCGAACTGTCAAACAACCCCGAAGTGATACGCCGACTCGGTGTGATAGCAATGAACACAGCGCTCGAAGCCGATATCTTCGGAAACGTGAACTCCACACACGTTCTCGGAACCAAGATGATGAACGGTATCGGTGGTTCAGGCGACTTCACCCGTAACGCATACATATCTATATTCTCCTGCCCGTCGATCACCAAAGAAGGCAAGATCAGCAACATCGTTCCTATGGTCGCTCATACCGACCACTCGGAACACTCTGTAG
>CAZHHF010000116.1:0-1988 GCA_964531905.1 uncultured Bacteroides sp. | reverse complement strand
TGGAAAAGATCCCGTGCAGCGCGCACAGACCATCATCGAGAACTGCGCTCACCCGATGTACAAAGAACTCCTCTGGGACTACATCAAACTCGGTCAAGGCGGTCAGACTCCCCACACTCTCGCCGCTGCGTTTGCACTCCACACTGCGTTCAGCGAAACCGGCGACATGCGTAATGCCGATTACGCCCGTTACTGCTAATTGATCACACTCCAATAATAAACGAGGCGGCTACATTGAATGTGGCCGCCTCGTTTATATTACAAAGGTGCGCTTATTTCGTTTCAACAATTTCCCAATGTCCGCCTTTGGCAGGGCCGATTCGGCGGATAACACCTTGAGATTTCAGTTTCGCCAACTGCTTTTCAACTCCTTTTGCAGATATACCAATAGATTCAGCGAGCGATTTTGCACTATGGCCGGAGTTCTGCCTGATTAATGCAAGAATTTTATCGGTGGTACTAATTTTTTCTAAATCAGATTCTCCTACAGATTCCTCAAATGCCGCGATGTCATTGGCAAGATGACGTTCGGTTGTCGCGTTCATAAATCTTCGGAAGATATTGAGATCCTCTGCCTCCCTTGTCTCCACCAAAGCCTTTATATACTCTTCCTTATCATTTGCAAAGATACGCGACGGAATAAGTCCGTATTCAAACTGAATCCAATTCATAAGCAGGCGTGCCATACGCCCGTTAACATCGGCCCACGGATGGATTGTGACAAGATTAAAATGCGCGTCGAAACTCATATCATACAGTTCCTGCATACTCATTTTGCTTGAATCACGACGTCGCTGATTAAGGTCTTTACAGAAATCAGCCAAACGCGACGGCACCTTATTAAAGCTCATATATGATTTACCTCCTACACCTGCAGTCACATTCAGCAACCGCAGATCGCCCGAAGCAGATGAAAAATCACCGAGCATAGTATGATAGATCACACCTGTATTTTTCATCGTAAGAGCCGATAATTCCTTCAATCTCTCAACCGTAATGTTGGAATGTTTCCTTGCAAATTCCAATACACGTTCATAAGCTGCTTTAAGGTCGAGATTCATATTTTGTTCTATAAGATTTTTGCCCTTCAAGGCGATACCATTATCGAACATGATTTGGTTTTCAAGTTCCGTAATTGTCGAACCTTCGATAGCCGTTGAGTGGGTAATTATCGAATACAGATAAAATTTGTCATAGTCCAGCTGACGGTCTATGCCAAGAGCGCGGTATTGCCCTACCAATTTTTCCAACTTGCTTTCCATTGCCATATTTTTCTACAAAGAAAACTATTTTCTCCCTACCACATTACGGTTTTCTCCCTACTTTTAACTGTTTTCTCCCTACCGCGGATACACATATTTACAAAACAGCCACACTCCGGAAGTTCCGGGATGTGGCTGATTTTATAAGTTAGATCTATTATCTATGCTTAATTACACGCGGCGGGCGCCATCGCTGATAACAACATCGTAGATTTTGGGTTCGTGACCATATTTCTCGTTAAAACGTGCTTTAACAGTTTCAACGAAAGAATCACGAAGATCTTTCTTAACGAGGTTGATGGTACATCCGCCGAAACCACCGCCCATGATACGTGAACCGGTCACGCCACATTCTTTGGCGACATCGTTGAGGAAGTCGAGTTCTTCGCAGCTCACTTCATAATCTTTCGACAGACCTGCATGAGTAGCGTACATGCAACGGCCAACTGTTTCATAATCGCCACGGTTGAGAGCATCGCACACGTCGAGTACGCGCTGTTTTTCCTCGATCACGAATTTCGCGCGGAAATAATCCTCGGCAGTGATGTCACTCTTCACTGAATCGAGCATTTCCATTGTTGCGTCGCGGAGAGTTTCGATACCGAGACGTTTAGCAACACGTTCGCAAGACGCACGACGTTTGTTATAAGGAGAATCAGCAAGTTCGTGTTTAACTACAGCGTCAACGAGAACGAGTTCGTAATCTTCGGGGTTGAAGGGGAAATA
>CAZHHF010000115.1:0-6782 GCA_964531905.1 uncultured Bacteroides sp. | reverse complement strand
TCAGGAGCCGGGCTCCCACGCTTCATGGGCATAGAAGGGGAGAACCTCAACGGAGCCACGTCCATCGTAAGCACTTTCGGAGCCGTTTTGTCGTTCTTTCGCTGATCTTCGACCTTCTGCGCCTCATAGACCTGAATATCCTTCACCGTATAGGCGCCGATATTCTCAAGCATTATGTTATTGTTACCGTCGAAAAACTGTTTGCCGTTGAGCAGCAGCGACTCCACGAACTCGCCGTTGATCTTTATCTGACCGTCATCACTAAGCTCGGCACCCGGAAGCTGCGAGATAAGTGCGTCGAGCATCGAACCTTCGGCAAGCTGAAAGGCATCGGCATTATATACTATCGTGTCGCCCTTGTTATAGAACTTGATTTTCGACGCCACCACAGTCACCTCCTTGAGCTGACGCGGCGCACGCGTAAGATAGATGGTCGGAACGTTTTTCTTCTCCACGAAACGACCCACCTTGTCAACCGAAAACGGAACAGTCTGAGTATTATATCCCGGACATATCACGTCTATCGTATAATCGGCAACCTTTTTGGGAGCTTCCAGATAGAATATCGACATGGTGTCAACCATCCCCTCACCGCGCCATTTACGGCCCAGGTTCGCAATCGCCGTGTCGATAGGAGTCCCGTCGCTGTCAAACAGAATCAGCTTCGATTGAGTAAGGTCAATCTTCGTAAGCGCATCTTTCACCCTGCCTGTCAGATATATGATATTATCGGCACGGACAGCCGTGAACGATGAACTTAGAATGATAGCGATAAGAACTGATCTAAAGAAACGTGATATTAGATTACCCATCTGATAAAAATAAACAGTTTATAATCTTTAGACGCGGTAATATCCAAAAGGTTGCATAACGTTCTTATTTTTTATCAGATCGACGGCATAGTCACCTTGAAATGAGGTGAGTCCACATGCTCTCTGAGGACGATCTCTACAAGCTCTTTCACAATTTGCGGATTCTCGGCTGCGATGTCGTTATCCTCGTGAATATCATCGGCAAGATTATAAAGATGCGGAACACCGCGCTTAACAATCAGCTTCCAGTCACCCTTTCTTACCGCCACCTGATCGGTCTCGTCGAATTCCCAGTAGAGGAAATCGTGCTTGAGCTGCCCGTCATTGTTGCCGGTCAAAGTGGGAGCAAACGATATACCGTCGAAATAATCATTCTCGACCTCAGGGTTGGAATAGCTCGCCACATAATCGTCCACACCCGCTAAATCACAGAACGTAGGCATCAGGTCATAGAATGCCAGCTGATGGTCGTTGACAGTTCCGGCAGGAACATGACCCGGCCAGTAAGCGATGAACGGAATACGGATTCCACCCTCATGACACTGGCGTTTCAGACCGCGCAGTTTACCGTCGCGACCGAAAAACTCGGGATCGGCACCACCCTCTTCATGAGGACCGTTATCGCTTGTGAATATCACTATCGTGTTATCTTCAAGACCTTTCCGGCGAAGCGTCTCCATTATCTCGCCCACATAGGCATCGAGACGGCTTATCATTCCGGCAAACTGGGCATGGGTGTAAACCGTTGGATTGTAACGCGACCAGATATTACCTCCCCATGTCTTGTCATTAAAAAATTTCTTTTTGTAACCCTCAAGAATCGAGTCGGACGGCTGAACGAGTTCGGCATGCGGCAGAGTATAGGTAAAGATTCCGAAGAACGGTTTGTCGGGCTGCTGCTCCTCGAGCCACTTCATCCCTTCACGATGGATCATGTCGGCCGAATACTGCGACCGCTTCAGATAGTCGGGACCATACATCGGATATTTTATATTCTCCTCCATCACCACTCTCACCGTTGCCGTGTCACCCTCCTCACGGTTGTAGCGGTTCAGGAAATTAGGATAATAAAGGTGGGCCTGAAACTGGCAGATATAGCCATAGAAACGGTCGATTCCGCGCTTGTCGGGCGTAGAAGGCGAATTTTCGTAACCTCCGGCCCATTTGCCGAACATACCGGTGGTGTAACCGTTCTCCTTCAGGATCTCAGGCAAGATAATATGAGCTGTGTCATAGGGATGCTGACCGGTGACCGTATATTCTTCATTCTCACCGTATTTCATCATCGGCACATTTCTCCAGTACTCCTTATTTCCCCTCACCTCACAATGGCCTGAATGTTGGCCTGTCATGAACGACGCACGCGACGGGGCGCTCACCGGACTGCCTGCATAAGCCTGAGTGAATCTCATTCCGTGACGCGCGAGTGAATCGATATTCGGAGTGGAGATATAAGGCTGTCCGTAACAGCCGAGATCACCGTAACCCATGTCGTCACACATTATGTAAACGATATTGGGTCGGTCGGCAGCGGTAATCGATACTGCCGGCAACATCATTGCCGGAATATAAAGATGTTTTAAAGATAGTTTCATAGGTATGTGATATTGAATGTTTTTAGTGGGCTTCAAGCCAGTTTTTTCCTATACCCGCCGACACTTCGAGCGGAACATTACCCGAATGGGCGTTCTCCATGCGCGAGATCACGATGGGTTGAAGCACTTCAAGTTCTTCGGGTACGATGTTGAAGATAAGTTCGTCGTGTACCTGCATTATCATACGCGACTTCAGTCCGAGACGTCTGATGTCGCGGTGAATGTCAATCATAGCTTTCTTGATGATATCGGCCGCGCTACCCTGTAGCGGAGCATTGACCGCATTACGCTCGGCATAGCTGCGTACCACCGCGTTACGCGAATTTATATCGGGCAGGAAACGCTTGCGTCCCATAACAGTGGTAACATAACCGTTCTCACGCGCATGCTCGACAGCTTCCTCCATATACTGCTTCACGCGCGGATAACTGCCGTAGTAGCCGTCGATCAGCATCTTCGCTTCGGCACGCGGTATCGAAAGACGTTCCGAGAGGCCGAAAGCCGAGATTCCGTACACGATACCGAAATTGGCGGTCTTGGCCTTGCGCCTGAGATCATCGGTCACCTCATCGGGTGAAAGACCATAGATTCGGGCGGCTGTGGAAGCGTGAAAATCCTTACCAGAGCGGAATGCACCTATCATATCCGGATCGCCGCTCAGATCGGCAAGCAGACGCAGCTCTATCTGGCTGTAGTCGGCCGACATGAACAGGTCACCCTCATCGGCGATGAACGCACGGCGGATCTCGCGTCCGTCATCGGTCCTGACCGGTATGTTCTGCAGGTTCGGATTTGTCGACGAGATACGTCCGGTGGCTGTCACCGTCTGGTTGTAGGTTGTGTGGATCTTTCCGGTAGCGGGATTCACCAGCAGCGGAAGAGCGTTTATATAAGTTGCGAGAAGCTTGCGCAGCCCTCTGATCTTCAGTATCAGCCCTACGATGGGGTGGTCGTTGCGGTGCTTTTCGAGAATCTCCTCGGTGGTTGAAAAGAATCCACGCCTTGTCTTTTTGGCATTAGTGTCGATCTTGAGTTTATTGAAGAGGATCTCGCCCACCTGCATCGGACTACCTATATTGAACTCCTCGCCGGCAAGTTCATAAACCTGCTGTTCGAGAACGGTGACACGGGCTGTAAGTTCACGCGACAGTCGCGCGAGTTCATCAACATCGATACGCACACCGGTCCATTCCATTTCGGCAAGCACCTCTACAAAGGGCAGCTCAATATCATCAAGCAATCCCGTCAGTTTACCGGTCTCAAGCTCGGCGCGAAGCATAGGCAGGAGAGCCAGAACCACTCTCGCCCTACGGCATGCGGCCGAAGCTTCGGCCTGATCTGATTCTTCCTGAAAATTCTTTTTAGTGGCCGCGGCATCATCGAGACTCTCGTCATGAGAATCGAGATAGGTCATAGCGAGCTGCGACAGCGAGTGGCGCATCTCGGGCTGCACTATGTAATGAGCTACGGAGATGTCGAAATATGGCGCTGTAAACTCAATCTTTTCGCGGCGCAGCAGAATCATGTCGCGCTTCACGTCGTGGCTGACGATCAATGTTGATTGCGATGTGAAGAGCGGCTCGATCACTGCGGCCCACTCCTGCCGTTCAACCTCGTCGGCCGGCAACCGAAGATAGGAGGCTTCTATTCCTTCGCCGGCGATCGCAATTCCGCGCAGTGAGGCAGTCATGGCCTCGGCACCGACAGCGTGAAGCGACACCGCTACCTCGCCTGTCCGCGATGCGCCGGCGATCAGCTTAGCGGCATCATTAAGCGAGGTTATTTCCTTGAAATCGTCAGAGATCACGACTTCGTTCTTAACCGGAGCCGAATAATCGACATCGAACAGCGACCCCATCTCTCCCGGCGCCTGAGGAACCGCGACTTTCTTCTCGGCGTTTCCGCCCAACCGCGACAGAAACGTTTTAAACTCGAGCTGTGTATAGATCTCGCGAAGCCCATCCACGTTCTCGGGACGACGCACAAGTTCATCAAGATTCACTTCGAGCGGCACATCGGTCTTGATGGTAGCGAGGAATTTCGAGAATTTTATCTGCTCGATATTCTCCATAATCTTTTTCTGAAGCGAACCTTTCAGACTGCCTACATTGTCAATGAGGTTCTCGACCGATCCCCATTCCCTGATAAGTTTCGAGGCAGTTTTCTCACCCACTCCGGGACAACCCGGGATATTGTCGCTGGCATCACCCTCGAGAGCAAGAAGATCGATCACCTGAGAAGGCGTATCGATTCCGTAACGTTCGCACACCTCTTTCACTCCTCGAATCTCGAATCCCTGACCACGGAGCGCGGGACGGTACATGAAAATGCGGTCGGTCACCAGCTGTCCGTAATCCTTGTCGGGGGTCATCATGTAGGTGATGTAACCCTCTTTCTCGGCTTTGCGCGCGAGGGTTCCGATAATGTCATCGGCCTCGTAGCGTTCGCGTTCGATTATAGGTATATTGTAAGCTTCGATAATGCTTTTGATATATGGGATGGAGAGGGTTATATCTTCGGGTTGCGCGTCGCGCTGCGCCTTGTATTCGGGATACATCTCATGACGGAAAGTGTGACCGCCTTTAGGATCGAAACAGACGGCGATATGCGACGGATTTTCCTTTCTCAGAATTTCATCGAGCGTGTTGCAGAATCCGAAAATCGCCGATGTATTGAGTCCTTTCGAGGTTACACGCGGCGCCCTTATCAATGCATAGTATGCGCGGTATATCAATGCATACGCGTCGAGCAGAAACAATTTTTTATTATCCATTTCTGATACAGCTGTTTTATTTATCGGGTATAAAATTAGAAATAAAAAGGAAAAGAGTTATCCGATTTTCGAAAAAAAGCATTATTTGAGCGTAATTTGACCCTTTTTATTGAATTTAGAGAATAATATTTTATAAGTTTTACTAATTTTGCATCCGCAAACAAGAGGTATGACAACGCTCTCATCAATCCAGCATACAATAGCTCCCGAGCTGAAACTACTCAACGAACGTATCGCTGAGACATTGGCTTCATCAAATAGCCTGATGAACCGCATTGTCACCAACTATCTCAAAACCAAAGGGAAACAGATACGTCCGATACTGGTTTTGCTGAGTGCGCGGCTATTCGGTGAAATTGATTCGCGTGTCATTGCCGCGGGTGCCTCGGTTGAACTGCTTCACAATGCCTCGCTGATCCACGACGATGTTGTCGACGAAACGAAGTTACGTCGCAATGTACCTACGGTAAACGGATTGTGGGACAATCATATAGCAGTTCTTGTAGGAGACTTTTTCGTGTCATCATCGCTTTCCGAAGCTCTCGAAACCGGTGATATAAGAATCATCAGTTCAATAGCATCACTGGGCAAACTGCTCTCTTTAGGCGAAATCGACCAGATCTATAACGCGCGTTATCACAATCTAAACGAGGATGCTTATTTCGAGACCATTTACCGTAAAACGGCCTCATTGTTCATGTCGTGCGTTGAGATAGGCGCCTACGCTGTCAATGCTCCCGAAGAGAAGATAAATCTGCTTAGAGAGTATGCGCGTCTGCTCGGACTCTGCTTCCAGATCCGCGACGATATCTTCGATTACTATGACGATGAAACCATAGGGAAGCCTACAGGTAACGATCTGCGTGAGGGGAAAATAACCCTCCCGTTGCTTCATGTGCTTCTCAACGATTCACTGCCGCATCATGATGAAATGCTTGCTACCGCGATGAAAGATTCGCTCGACAGTGATGAGATAGCTGCTCTGATAGCATACGCCCGTAATTATGGCGGCATAGAATATGCCAAAGCAAAAATGATTGAGCTGCGTGATCAGGCGATGGATATTTTAAGCGGTTTCGAGCCTAACGAAACTGTTGACGCTTTCGCCCGCATATTCGATTATATTATTATCAGGGATAAGTAAAGGGCTACATATAGAATCACAAAACATAGGTCAGCATCAAATGCATTCCAATTTGCTTGCTGTGTAATCTAGGCCACACAGTCCAACCTCCTCCGGCTCTAATTTCCAAGTCTTCATAACTTGTGGTTCGCCAATAAAAATCGGCACCGGCGGATAAATATAGTCTTTCCCACAATCTGAGTTTCAGAGTCGTGTCGAAATGATTGAATGTTGAGTTTGACTTGTCGCCCTGTATATTGACAGGCTTTCCGTCAGGAGTAGTCGACCAATCAAAATTTTGATCATAGCCTTTCCATGTATAGACTTTATAGAACTGGTTTGCCAAACTTACAACCAGTCGTTTTTTGAACAAAGATGCATTGATACCAGCCTTTATGGAGAAACCTGAACCCCAGTTATAATTCCGGTGATAATCCCTGTAAAAATCAGTCAGGATTCCGGCGAGTATCAAGCCATTG
>CAZHHF010000114.1:1173-6889 GCA_964531905.1 uncultured Bacteroides sp. | reverse complement strand
CAAGGAATTGCAGATCGATTATATCGACTATATGCTTCTCCATGCGATAGGTAATGGTGGAATGGAAGCACTTAACTCGCGCTATATAGATAACGGTATGCTTGATTTCCTTGTGCAGGAGCGTGAAGCCGGACGCATCAGGAATCTCGGTTTTTCCTATCACGGCGATATAGCCGTGTTTGATTATTTGCTTTCAATGCAGGATGAAGGTAAAATCAAATGGGATTTTGTTCAGATTCAGTTAAACTATGTCGACTGGCTCCATGCGAAGGATGTGAATGAAAGTAATACTAATGCCGAGTATCTTTATGGTGAACTTAAAAAGAGAAGTATCCCCGGTGTTGTTATGGAGCCATTGCTTGGCGGACGTCTTGCATCGCTAAATAATAATCTTGTAGGGATGCTTAAGCAGCGTCGTCCCGATGACAGCGTGGCTTCATGGGCATTCCGTTTTGCCGGAACACCCGATGGGATACTTACCGTTTTAAGTGGTATGACCTATATGGAGCATCTTGAAGATAATCTGAAAACATATTCACCTCTGGTGCCGGTTTCCGAAGAGGAAAGTATTTTCCTTGAGAGAATAGCCGTACTCATGCTTGAGTTCCCGGCGATTCCGTGTACTGATTGTAAATATTGCATGCCATGTCCCTATGGAGTTGATATCCCTACGATATTTGCCCACTATAACAAGTGTCTTAATGAAGGTCGCATAACTTCCGACACGCGTGATCAGGAGTATGTGAAAGCACGTAAGGCCTATCTTGTCGGATACGACCGCTCAGTTCCCCGTCTTCGTCAGGCAAGCCATTGCATAGGGTGCGGAACCTGTCTGTCACATTGTCCGCAAGGCATCGCAATTCCCGATGAACTTCATAAAATAGATCATTATGTTGATCAACTCCGCCGGAATCCCGCCTGAGATATTGAATTTGCGTGAGTCAGGTTCCTCACTGATGATATATTGTCGCGACGGGTCGATTATAACGAAGAAAAGTAGAGGAGTTATTGATCTGATGCGGCTCTATGAGTCAGATGAACGTTTCCGGGATGCTGTAATAGCCGATAAAGTCGTAGGCAAAGGTGCGGCAGCTATGATTGTTGCACTTGGATTCAGGCGATGCATTACTCCGGTCGCTTCGGTTGCTGCGATAGAACTGTTGCATCATTATGATGTTGAGATAGTTGCATTGGAAACTGTTGATCATATCATAAATCATAGTGGAACCGGGCGCTGTCCGGTAGAAACTCTTCTTGAAGATATTCCGGCCGATTATCTCTACACGATGATAGAACGAATAAAAGAATTTATAAATTCGATTGGTAAATGAGATGGATAAAAGTATGATGACACGTGGCGAACGTCGTGGAATTCTTGCTTTGCTGATTCTGCTTGCGCTGATTGTAGGTGGAATGTCGTTGCGGAAGTGCGGTCACGAACTCCCTTCGGCAATACAGCCTGATACCATATTTATGCCGCTTGAAGATACTCTTAAAAATATACCTGATACATCTTCGTTCATTGACAAAGCTTCGCGAAAGAGCAGGAAGAAACGGGCGCCGAAACCAGTTAAACAGATACCTGAAAGGAGTCCACTCGATGAGATTATATGATTGTAATTCTCATTATATAAATATGAAATAAAAAAGACCGTGTCAAAATTAAATATTTTGACACGGTCTTTTTAACGTTTGTCAGGATGGGTTATATGCAAGGCGCTGAGGATGAGGCTAAAAGGAGCATACATGTAGTATGTGACTGAAGCCGAATTCCGATAGCAACGCCGCAGATGGCCTATTATGACATACCGCCTTTCTTGATATTTGAAGGGATATTAATCTATCTTGATAACCAGATAAGGTGACTGATTCCAGAAGCGGGCAGGATCTGTGATCACAAGTACCTTCTGTCCTCCGTTATCGTCGATCCGGTATGAATCGGTTGGCTGAGGAGTCATAACCTTCGCTTTATTTGAGTGGAGATTAATAGAAGTTAAATCACGTTTATCAGCTTTTGTAAACAGACTTGATTTGAAATCGGCGGGATTGATCTTGGCACTGCGCAAGAAACCTCCCGAAACCATCAGTCCGGCTTCTTTCAGTTCTTTAGAAGTACCGATAGAATAATACACGGTATTGATCTCGTTGGTGAGTTCATTATTTTTATTCTCTGCCTGTTCTTTTGCGACAGTCACAGCTGTTACGGTGTTATTCAGTGAGTCAACCGACTGATTCAGGGTCTCGATTGTGATGTTTGCTTTTGCAAGTTCGTCGCGCAGTCCCGAAATTGTAGTTTCCTGAGTGGCAATCTGATGTTTTAATGTTTCAATAGATTTTTGCAAAGTCGCATTTGAATAATTGCTCGCTTTTAATTTCTGTTCAAGCTCTTCAAGACGCTTGCGACGGTCGGCGAGAGCTATTTCAATCGACTGCATATCCTGACGGATCTGATCACGGCGTGAAACTGATTCACCGTTAAGATTTGATGTGGAAAGGATGTTTTCCAGACTTTTGATCTGCATCATGCCTTCGGAAATATCATTCATTAGAATGAGAAGACTATCCTGGTTAGCTAAAGCTATTTCAAGTGAGTCGCGTGTGGTAGGGATAGGATTACCTTGCGCGTCAACATTACTGTTAGACTTGTTGCATGATGAAAATGCTACCGAAATACCTGCGAATCCGAGAAGCGCTACTGAAGCATACGACATGAATTTTTTCATAAACTTGAATGATTGAATGTTGTGATTATTAGTCTGTTGAATCGTTTTTGTATTTGTTCTTGTGTACTCGTGGTTCCGATTCTGAAATCTTGCCACCAATAACTATAACACACTCTCCGCGGGGTTGGTTCACTGTGAAATGCGAAATTATTTCAGAAATAGATCCATTGACAGTTGAATTATGTAGTTTTGATATCTCACGTGATACTGATGCAGGTCGATCTTCACCGCAGGCTTCTCCGAGTTGAGTAAGCGTTTTCACAAGTCGTAAGGGCGATTCATATATAATGGATGTCCTGGTCGATTCGGCGATTGAGGCAATGCGGGTGGCGCGTCCTTTTTTCAGCGGCAGGAATCCTTCGAAACAGAACTGTTCACATGGAAGTCCTGAATTGATAAGAGCCGGAACGAAGGCTGTTGGTCCCGGAAGGGTTTCTACCGGAATGTTTTCATTACGGCAGGCACGGCTGAGCATGAATCCCGGATCGGAGATACCGGGAGTACCGGCATCGGAGATAAGGGCAATATTTTCTCCTCCTTTAAGACGGTTTATTATTTTGTCAACATTTTCATGTTCATTGAATTTATGGTGGCTCTCCATCGGTGTATCTATTCCGAAATGACGCGTAAGTACGCTGCTGGTACGCGTGTCTTCAGCCAGAATCAGGCTGCACTCTTTTAGAGTGGCAATCGCTCGGGGCGACATATCATCGAGATTTCCGACCGGAGTCGGAACCATGAAAAGTTTTCCGCTCATTACTGGTCTGACTTGAAGTGATTATATAGAATTTTCATGAAGTTCTTTACGTGAACATCTTCTTTATTCCATCCGTAATTATCAAGGAAATATGTTTCGGCATCCTCATATCCTTCCATCTCCGAGATCAGATCGAGAGCTGCATCATATTGCTGCGCGCTGTTGCCGAACAGTTCACGTCGATAGAGAAATTTATCGTTGAGTGAAAATGCTTTTCTTATATCACCCGAGACTTTTCTGCTGAGTTTTTCATCTACAGAAATGATTTCTGGTCGTGCCGGCTGAGGATCCGGGTCAATATTTTTATCACAAGTTTCATTCTCAGGTTCAGTAAGAGTCGTTTCTGCATCGTTTGTCTCCACGCCTGTTTCTTGATCATCCGATGAAACAACTTCCGGCTCATCGTTATTATCACTGTCGGAAATAAGACATGTTTCCGTCTCAGTCTCCGTCTCCATTTCAATCGGTGCCTCATCCGGTACGGTTACGGTAACGGGTTCGCTGACTGACTGTGGAACTGCATCAGGTTGAATTTCAGTCACTGCGGCTATCTTGGATAAAAGATCGGATATTTCAGGACGCAGCCGGTCTAAGTTCTCACCATTATGTTGTTTGAGTTCCCATAATAGTCCCTGCAGAGTTGCAGACGCTATCCATATTTCTTCAAATTTTGCCGACATGTATTTTATTTATTTCAGATTATTAAGTAGGAATTGTTCAATGGATTTTTTCAGATCGGAGGTTTTACCGAGATAGTTGTTGACCATTATGACCACCGAATGTGTCGGACGTCCGTTCCGGTCAAGATAGTAGCCCGCATAGCATCTCACGTGACTCATGCTACCGGTTTTCAATGCCAGCCGCCCTTTGAGTCGGCTGTTGGCGAGAAACGTTTTCATTGTTCCATCGTAACCCGCACGTGGAAACAGCTGGGCGAAGGTCGATGAATTTTTATCTTTGCTCATTACCTGAAGCACATCTGATAAAAATGCCGGTGTAAGAGCATTGGACCGCGTCAGTCCGCTACCATCCCTTATACATACTGTTTCGCAATCGATACCTTTCTTTTTCAGCAGTTCTAACTCGTTTTCAATCGCTTTATCGCGGGTATCACCTGGAGCAAGAAGCCGTAATGTGGCTTCGGCCATCATATTGTCACTTCTAACCATCAGACTCCTCATGATTTCACTCAATCTTGGTGATTTTACACAGGTCAGAGGAATAGAGTCGGGGAGATTGGCTGTTTCCGACTCTATGAATTCGATACCTGCTTTAGAAGCCGTCGTTGTCAGATCATAGATAAACGCGTCTTCCGGCAGATACATCGGTAGTGTCACGCAGTTATCTGGATTGTATACTTTTGGGCTACGGATAATATACAGCGGTGAATTAATGCCGTGAGATGTTTCCGATAGACTGTCGGTCTGCTCTATGATCACATCAATATCAGGTATGACCGGTGTCGTGGTGACTTGCTCGGTGTTAAGCTTGAAAACATTGTCGTAAAAGTTTAAGGCAAAGTGTCCGGCCCCGTAGCTGTAGAAATTATCTTCAATTTCCCATGTGGCGATAGGACCCTGCTGTGGCATTTTACCGTCGTTTACAATAATATCACCGGCAATCTTCGTTACTCCGAGTTGCTTAAGTGCATCAACAACGTTATTGATTAATGTATTACATTCGGGAAAGTAAGTACTATATAACGTAGGGTCGCCCGATGCATCGATAATAACATTCCCTTTCAGCACGCCATTCGTAATAGCTCCCTGCGCGTATGCTGTCGTGGTGTATCGATAATCTGCTCCAAGAGCCGAAAGTGCGCTTGCCGATGTTACCAGTTTCATCGTGCTGGCAGGCGAGAAAGCCTTGTCGGCATTATAGCTGATTACATCATGACCTGTAACGAGATCACGTATGAGTATTCCTGTTAACGCATGTTTTTCGCCTTTGAACTTTATTGGTGACGTAGCTCCGGCTCCAATTATTGTCAGCGATAAAACTACTGATGTTATGATGGTTTTGAAATTCATTGTCGGGATTTTTTAATTTTGAATGTGGCCATTACCGGGAAATGGTCCGATGCACCGGTTTTTAGTGTACTGATTTCTATCGGTTCTATATCACCTTTATAGAGAATCTGGTCGATATGGAAATAGAATCGGTTTGCACGATAAGTTATCGAAGGACCACGGCCGCATACCGTATAGGCATTATACATGTCATCGCCGCAGATCAC
>CAZHHF010000114.1:0-1163 GCA_964531905.1 uncultured Bacteroides sp. | reverse complement strand
CAGATCACTCTCATTGCATAGCATCCCGATATGTCGTTGAAATCGCCGCAAACGATGACATTTTTAGCAGAATCAGCCTCAATAGTTGCACGTATTTTCTGGGCCTGGTTACTACGCTCACGGAATGCCGTTTCAAGTTTCGACAACAGCTGGTTCTTAGCTTTACCGATGTTTTTACGTGCATGTCCTTCGGTAATCTCGATATATAATTCCTTATCATGATCGTTCAGCCCGATTGACTGGAGGTGGACGTTATATATTGTCAATGGAGTTCCGTCGATTTCAGTGCGATAACGCGCCATGATACCTGTGGAACTACTGAGTGACGGAACCTCGGTTTCAATCGCTGGTAATTTCGATAGAAGTATAAGATTGTTCTTGTTTCTCAGTTGAACCGGATATTTCTCAGCAATTTCCTTAACTTGCAATGACGTTATTTTTACTTGTTCCGACTCCTGGGATAGACTCCTTTCTCCTTCCTGAATACAGGTAAACGTCGGGTCATTGTCGATGATAGCCTGAACAGTCGGCGATTCTTCAACATCGGCAAACTGTTCCATATCGTAAGGAGTATATGACATCACGTTATAGGTCAACAGGGAAAAGGTCTTCTCACCGTCATCAGCTTTCGGATTCAGAAAGTTCACCGGACAGAAGTTCCAGAATGCCTGTATGCAGATAATCATCGTTATTGCCGGGATAGCTGCCATGATCTTCTTTGTAAACAGATCGAAGATCAGTAATAGTGGTGTTATTACGGCCCAAACGGGGAATGTCATTGCTGCAATGGCGGGTATGGCATGTAGATACTTAGGATTGAACGCTCCCCCAAACGATGATATCAATGTAAATATCGTCACTATTATATTGACGATCAGGAGACCCGACAATGCTGTTCTTTTTAATACCGGTTTTGCCATTGTCATTTATTATTCTTTGTGACGTTTTCAATTATTGAACGTTCTCCGGGGGTGAGTGACGAGTAGCCTGAGTTGCGTACTTTGATGTTGATTCGGAGTATATCGTGATTACGGTCAGTGGCATACTCCTGCTGCGACATATATTTGTAAATATATATTCCCGAGACGCACCCTGTGACAAGGCCGGCTGTATGTGCAAGGCCTACCGCCGGATTCACCGGAAGAAGACAACCGATATGAAGA
>CAZHHF010000113.1:0-6912 GCA_964531905.1 uncultured Bacteroides sp. | reverse complement strand
TATAGTCGGTATTCCCGATACCGGTAACTTCAAGATCGGCGATACGCTTACCGAAGGTGAAGATCTGCATTTCAAAGGGCTTCCGAGTTTCTCGCCTGAGATGTTCAAATATATAGAGAATGCCGACCCGATGAAGGCGAAGCAGCTTGAGAAGGGTATTCAGCAGTTAATGGACGAAGGTGTCGCTCAGCTATTTGTCAACCAGTTCAACGGCCGCAAGATTATCGGTACGGTAGGACAGCTTCAGTTTGAGGTTATACAGTACCGCCTTCTTCATGAATATGGAGCGCAGTGCCGATGGGAACCTATTTCGCTTTATAAGGCTTGTTGGATAGAGAGTGACAATGCGCGCCGTGTTCCTCGCCGATTCAAACTATGTTCTTCAGATGGCCCAGAGTGACTTCCCCGAAATAAAATTCCATTTCTCAAGCGAGTTCTGATGAGTGATATTATTAGGCTTCTTCCTGATTCGGTAGCCAATCAGATAGCTGCCGGTGAGGTTATCCAGCGTCCGGCTTCGGTAGTAAAGGAGCTGGTGGAGAATGCCGTTGATGCAGGAGCGAAATCAATAAAGATAATACTGAAGGATGCGGGCCGCACGCTTATTCAGGTAGTTGACAATGGCTCGGGTATGACTCCGACTGACGCACGACTTGCTTTCGAACGCCATTCTACATCCAAGATAAAGGAGGCTGCCGATCTTTTTGATCTTCACACAATGGGTTTCCGTGGTGAAGCTCTGGCGTCGATATGTGCGGTATCTCAGGTAGAACTCGTAACGATGCGGAAGGATGATTCGATGGGTACACGAATCGTGATCAGCGGTTCAAAAGTGGAGTTGCAGGAGCCATGTGCGGCTGCGCCAGGTTCCAATATGATGGTTAAGAATCTGTTCTTCAATGTTCCGGCGCGCAGGAAGTTTCTTAAAAAGGATGCAGTAGAGCTGAGCAATATCATTCATGAGTTTGAACGCCTGACTCTTGTGAATCCTGAAATAGATTTTGAATTGTATCACAATGACTCGCTCGTTCATCAGCTTCTTCATGGTTCGTTCAAGCAGAGAATCGCGCAACTGTTCGGGAAATCGGTTGAGCGACAGCTTATACCGATAGATGTCGATACGTCGGCTTTGGTAAAAATCACAGGATTTGTAGGTTTGCCGGAGAATGCACGGCGTAGAAATGCGCTTCAGTTTTTCTTTGTAAACGGGCGCCACATGCGACATCCTTATTTCCATAAGGCCGTTATGACCTGCTATGAATCTCTGATAGCTCAGGATGCACAGCCTAATTATTTTTTGAATTTTACGGTCGATCCGTCGACTATAGATGTCAACATCCATCCGACAAAGAATGAGATAAAGTTCGAAAATGAAATGCCGATATGGCAGATTCTAACTGCTGCGATCAGGGAATCGCTCGGGAGATTCAATGCCGTTCCATCAATAGATTTCGATAGGGATGATTCACCTGAGATACCGTCGTTCAATCCTGATGTTAATGCAGTTCACGGGTTAGATATCGATTCTTCATACAATCCTTTTGCAACGTCGGCCGATGGTGGGGGTTCAAAATCGTCGGGCGGTGGCGTGCGTGGAAGTTCAATGAACGGTGTCCGTTCGATTGTAGGTGACTGGGATAAGCTTTATGCCGGATTTTCGAGTGAAAATCATCAGGATGGAGATGGTAACGGGATGTGTTATGGCAGCCGGTTGAATCTTGACGATATTCCTGATGATGAAAATATTGCCGGGAGTCAGCTGACGATTGATGATAGTGCTGAAACGGCGACGTCGTTGTCGGGCGGAGTGATGCAGCTTAAAAACCGTTATATTCTATCGCCTGCTAAGTCAGGACTGATGGTCATCGATCAGCATAGGGCGCATGTTCTCGTTCTGTTCGAGAAGTATATGTCGGCGATCAGATCTCGCAAGGCCGATACCCAGAAGGTTATTTTCCCTGAGGTTTTATCGCTGTCGGCTTCGCAGAATGTAATTTTAGGAAGTATTATCGACGATGTTCAGTTGCTTGGTTTCGATCTGTCGTTTCTCGGTGACAACACATGGGCGATAAACGGAGTGCCATCGTCGCTCGGTAAACTCAATGCGGTCGAGATGTTAAACCGATTGATAGATAATTTCGAAAATGGGACTCTCGGTGATGGGGCAGAACTTAACAGCCGTGTAGCGCTTGCAATGGCGCGCGCATCAGCAATTCAAGGTGGTCGCCAGCTGTCGGTTGAGGAGATGGAAGCGCTTATGAGCGATTTGTTTAAACTCCCTTCTCCGTCGTATACCCCTGATGGTCAGCCGATCGTAGTGATAGTGCCTACGGAAGAACTTGCATCGCGGCTACAGTAATATTAATCTGCTGGTTATCAATATGTTGACAGCGGACGTACGAGCCGTACGTCCCTACTTTGTATCTGATAATCAGCGGATTGGGGAGACATCAGGGAGCATCATACTACTTTCATATTTCGGAATTACGATATTCCGAAGGAGACATGCCGGTGTTGTTCCTGAAATATTTACCGAAAAATGACTGGTTGGCGAAGTGGAGTTCTTCGGAGATTTCCTGAATAGGCATGCGACTGAATCGGAGAAGGCGTTTCGCTTCCATTATCACGTAGGAGTCGATCCAGGATCCGGCTGTGCGTCCACTGACATCCTTGACAAGTGCCGATAGATGTTTCGTTGACACGCAGAGTTCACGTGCATATTCTGTAAGGAGGCGGCACTCTTTATAGTTTTTCTCAACCAGTAGGATAAAGCGATAGAAAAGTTCTTCGGCGCGGGTATGGCGTCGTATTTGCCGGTTGTCGGTCTTTGCAAGACGTTTCATGTAAAGATCGAGTGTCTCAAAGATCAGTGCCTGGCAGATGCTACCGATAATGGTTCCTGAATAGTGATCGGGTGAAGAACAGTTAAGTTTGCTGCGCAGAAGTCGATAGAAGAGTATCTGATTCTCAAGATCGGTATGATTTATGTTGATTACCGGATCGGTTGAAAATGCTTTATAGCATATCAAGGCTCTTGAGAGTGCCGGCAGCATAGCCTCGATATTCTTGAGAGTCGAATTGATTGCGAAGCCGGAGAAGTCGGCTGATGATTCAATGCCGCTGATCTCGTGGCCTGGTGCCAGCACCATAAGGCTTGATGATTCGAGTTTCCTGATTATTCCGTCGACCGTCAGTTTTAGTGTGCCGTGGATGCACACTATTGACCATAGCGTGCGGTTTGTTATCGGGAGCTTAAGACTGGAAAGTGATTCGAGAGAATCGAAAACAACAATGTCGCTGTCGGAAACGATTACTCTATCAAGCGACCATGCGGCTGATGTTATCATAGTTTTACTGTTGAATAGCTGTGAGGAGTCCGGTTTCCGCTTCCATTATGTATCCTCCTACAGCAATGTCGGCAGGTATGAGCGGGTGATTTCGTATGAGGTCAACAGTTTCGGCTATTGCCGCTTCAGTATCTTCAAATCCATGTAACCAGCTGTTCAGATCGATTCCGCAATGCTTCATGAGGTTGATGTGTTCTTCGGAAATGCCTCTCTGTCGCATTGCGTGGAGCATTTCCTCGGCATCCATTCCCTGAACGCCGCAACCGGTGTGTCCGATGACCATTATTTCGTTAACTCCCAGTTCATAGATGGCTATCAGCAGGGAGCGAACGGTGGAGTCAAATGGATTTGTGATTGTTCCCCCGGCGTTCTTGATCATCTTTACATCGCCGTTTTTTATGCCGAGGGCAGCGGGAAGGAGAGAAACAAGGCGTGTGTCCATACATGTGACTATCGCGATTTTTTTGTCGGGATATTTTGATGTCAGAAAGTGACGGTATTCTTCATTTGCTACAAATTCCCGGTTGTAGCGGATCATTTCGTCAATCATAGTGATTATGTATTGAATCTATATTAAAGTTGTTTTATCGGCCTGATTCTTTGATCAGTTCAAGCATCGTTCCGTTGAATTTATCATTGGCAATCAGTTCTTCAACAGTGAGATGCATGCGGTAACGCCAGTAATGGCGTGAGTTGGCAGGTACGTTGATCTGCTCTTCATGTGGATCCCGGCGCCGGATATCGCAGCTAATCGAGAGCCAATCCTGAAGTGGAAGGATGCATAACATAGAAGGGGATTTAAGATGAAGCGCAACAATCTGCTCGCATATCCACGGCTCGGCACAGTATGGAGCTGTTCCCTGGTTGTGGAGAACATTGTTATAGAAATGTTGTGTTTTTTCGTGATCTTCTTCCCACCATTGGCGGATGCCTCCCATGTCGTGAGTAGAGGTGGTGCAGACCGAGAAATATGGGTAGGCCCATGTGTTTCCGAATTCTGCGTTAGGATCTTTCGGCATGCGCTGTATTTCAAGCGAGAGTATCTCAAGACGATGCATTACCGAGGATACACAGTCGGGGATCATTCCGAGATCTTCGGCACACGTGAGCATATCGGTGGCATCGATTATGGGCGGAAGTTTCCACATCGCTTTTCCGTACCAGAAGTCGTTGTGACGATGGTAGAAGAAATCGTTGTAGAGACGGTCGAAGCAGTTCTTTTCGTAATCGGTAAGCGACCGGTATATATAGGTGGACTGGGCTGCTATTCTCGGGTGATATTTTCCTTTTTCTACAGGGTCTTCGATAAAGAGGACGTTGTCGACGAGTGATAACAACCCCTGACAGATGCGGAGGTTTTTATCATTATCTTCCTGTGATCCGAAATATTCAGCAATTTTACGCTGATTACTGAATTGTTGCTTTAGCCTATATTCTCCATCACCTTTAGGGTCAAAGAAGCGTTTTTTTACTTCATCGGTATATTTGCCAAATAAATCGGGCAGGAACCAGTCGGCGATATATGGCGTTGTATGGCGCTCGGTTTGAATTGAGAAATCATATAAGTTTTTCAATTCTTCGGGTGTGAACGGAAGGGCAGGGCTGAATACGCCGAGGAGTCCGTGGATAGCGTCCATAGGTATTTGCCATATACGGAAAAATCCTAATACGTGGTCGATACGATAAGCATCGAAGTATTCACTCATTTTTTTGAAGCGGGCTTTCCACCATGCAAATCCGTCGTGGCTCATTTCTTCCCAGTTGTACGTTGGGAATCCCCAGTTTTGTCCAAGAATAGAGAAGTCGTCGGGTGGCGCTCCGGCCTGTGATCCGAGGTTGAAGAGTTGCGGAGAGATCCATGCGTCAACGCTTGTGCGCGATATACCGATTGGAATGTCACCTTTGATAGCAACGCCATGAAGCCGTGCGTAGTCTCTGACTTTGCGTAATTGCCTGTCGAGGTGGAATTGCTGGTAGTAGACAAAGTTTATATCGTGACTGTTGTTTTCAACGAGTGATTCGATGGATTCAGGGTTATAAACGGCGTAGGCTCCCCATTTTGAGAAGTCGGGCGTGCCGTTCATATCGCGTAACAAGCAGAATGCCGCATAGGGTGTAAGCCATTCGCCGTTACGTTCTACAAATTGTTTGAACTCATCGGAGTTAATGGTTTTGTCACCTTCCTGTTCAAAAATTTCACGGGTATATGCGTTTTTCGCCTTATTTACTCGTTCATAGTCGACAGTGGGGAGTGTGTTGAGTTCTTTTCTGAGATTCTCGTAATAGTCTCTGCGTTCTGCATCTTTAAGTTGTCCGAGTTCGTCGACACGCAGATACATCGGGTGGAGTGCAAATGTAGAGTTGGCGTTGTAGGGATATGAGTCGGTCCACGTATGGGTCATTGTCGTGTCGTTGATCGGGAGGATCTGTAGAAAATTCTGTCGTGTCATCACAGCCCAGTCAACCATTTTCATGAGGTCGAAGAAATCTCCCACTCCGAAGTCATCATCGGAACGCAATGAGAATACAGGAATTGCAGTGCCGGTTCCACGCCAGGGTGCTGCCGGATTATTGAACGGGAGTCCGGAAACAACGGAGGCTTCTTGTGCTGATGCCGGTGAATGGAAGCGGAGGTTTTCTCCGGCTCCCCAGGCAACAACCTCCCCTGTAGCTTTTTTCAGAACGATGAATTTGTACTCGCAACCTTCGCCGACGGCTGAGTTAGGTATGTTTACCGACCACGTAGGGAAGAGAGCGTCGCTCATGATCATTGCTTTGCGTGGATTCCAGTTACCGAGTGCATCGCATGCGCCACATATAGCGAGAGTTTCATCGGCATGAACCATAGGTGCGTCGGTCTTTATGGTTGTGAATCCGGCAGCGGTTATGGTCTCTTTCTGACGTTCAGGCCTGTGATTCAAAGAATCTACAATGGCAGAGGAATAATATGGTTTGATGGCTGGTATATCCTGCCATAAGTCTTCGCAGATAATTGATTCTGTGCCTTTTTCGGCATTTACTCTTCTGAGTCGTCCCCATTCCTTACGGATTTTTCCATTTTCGTTAATGATGGCGTATCCATAACAGAACTGTGGCTGACAATCAGTGATGGTGACAGTCCAGATGTTGTTCGGGCCGGGATTCATTTTAATCCCTTTGAACGGATCGCCTGATCCTAAAGCCGGTATGTCGCCGAAAATATAAACCGATTCGCCCCAGTTGGTATGATAGCCGATATGAAAAGTAAAATTCATGTAAGTATAAAATGCTTGTTTAGATTTATATGCTGAAATTAGCTATAAATGTAATGATAATTTGGGAAAGAGTGAGTATTCAGAGTGTATTTTTTTATTAAAATCATCATTATAAGTTTTAAGAGGTTATACCGTGTTTTAATTCCGGTATAACCTCTTAAAAAAATTCATGCGGTATGAACAATAGCTATTCTTCAGTACCTCTGTTCTTGGCTTTTGATTTTGATTTTGTCGCCGAACTTTCAAGGTCTTTTTCCTCTTTAAGATCTATTTCGTTGCGATTTTTGTCAACTACGCGGTATTGCAGATAG
>CAZHHF010000112.1:0-6927 GCA_964531905.1 uncultured Bacteroides sp. | reverse complement strand
ACCCCTTAAAAGCACTGAGTATATAATATGAAAATCATTCTTAAAGAAGACGTCCACAACCTTGGATACAAGGATGACGTTGTAGAAGTTAAAGACGGTTACGGACGTAACTACCTTATCCCCACCGGAAAGGCTGTGATCGCTTCGCCCTCTGCTCTTAAGGTTCTTGCTGAAAACCAGCGTCAGCGCGCTCACAAGCTCGCTAAAATCAAAGCCGATGCAGAAGCACTTGCTGAATCACTCAAGGATGTTAAGCTCACTATCGGAGCTAAAACAAGCTCTACCGGCACTATCTTCGGATCAGTTAACGCTATCCAAATTGCTGAAGCGCTTGAGAAACAGGGATTCAACATCGATCGCAAACTTATCGAAATCAAACAATCAGTCAAGGAAGTCGGCAATTACAACGCCATTCTCCGTCTTCACAAAGAAGTTTCTGTTGAACTTCCTTTCGAAGTTGTTGCTGAATAAACGATTCCCCAACGTTTTCCCGCAACAACACCATCAGCGGGAAAACATGCTTATATTTGCCAAGAATGTCGATTTGCGTGAGCAAATCGACATTCTGTCTTTTTATATACTTGCTGTATATTTACTACAAAAAAATTGACGAATTTAGAGAATCTATCAGCGATAATGTGTAAATTTGCAGCGTCAAAAAACTAAAGATAAGCTTAGAAAATGATAAATCGCACATTAATAAGATTGAAGGTTGTACAGATGCTCTACTCCTACTTGATAACACGTAGTGAATTCCGTCTCATACCACCGCCTGAAAAAAAATCACGCGACAACCGTGCCGCCTATGCGCTTTATCTCGACATTATGCTCATGATTCTTCAATTATCGGGCTACAATGTCAAAAACTCAAGAAAGAATCCACTCGAGGGTGTCATGATCAATCCAAAGCTTTCATCCTCGAAAATGGCGAAATCGCTCGCATCCGATACCGACATTAAAGATGTAATTTTCAAAGAGATATCTACTATTGATTCTTTCGATGACGTAAGCTACGACATCTATCGTGAAATAATCGACTCAGAAGCATTCCACGACTACTCAAAAATCAAGAAACCTGAGATCAAAGATGATGTCGAATTCTGGAATGTCATTATAAAAACCATCCTGGCCAAGAATCCAAAATTCCTTGAAGCTGCACGTTCAATACAAGGCTTCACACAAGTGGGATTCGACAAAGCGATCAAAATGGCAACAGAAACGCTGAGCAACTACAGCGACACTAAAACCACTCTGCTTAATGCACGCCGTTCACTCGATGCCTCGCTTGCCAAAGCCTACGAACTTTACCACGCTCTTCTGCTACTGGCGGTGGAACTCACGAAAGAACGTAGAAACCGAATACAGGCAGCCAAAGAAAAATTTGTTCCTACTGCAGAAGATCTCAATCCAAACATGCGATTTGTAGAGAATAAATTCATCAAAGCGATCGAAGAGAATGGAAGCATGGCTGAATATGTTAAGGCAAATCCTATTTCATGGGAAACCGACATCTTCCTGATCCGCGATCTCCTCGATGAAATTCTATCAAGTGAGATCTACCGCGAATACATGGATGCACCTGAGACAACATTTACCGATGACTGCGAATTCTGGCGTCAGGTGATGAAGAACATCATTCTTCCGTCAGATGCGCTTGCCGAAGCACTCGAATCGAAATCGGTGTATTGGAACGATGATCTTGATATCATGGGAACATTTGTACTTAAAACCATTAAACAATGGGCAAATGCCGGCAGCGATCAACCTGGACTGCTTCCCATGTACAAAGACGATGAAGACGCTGCTTTTGGAGCAAGCCTGTTCATCGACTCGGTTAATAACCGTGAACTATACCGGTCATATATCGACCGCTTCATTGACACTGCGCAATGGGATCCCGATCGAATAGCATTCATGGATATCATAATAATGACCGTGATAATATCGGAACTCATCAACTATCCGCTGATCCCAATCCCCGTCACCTTGAACGAATATATTGAGATCGCAAACCGATACAGCACTCAGAAAAGCGGACAATTTATCAACGGAGTGATCTACAACGTAATTAAAATGCTAAAAGAAGAGGGAAAACTTCTGAAATAAGATTTTAATCCCTATATTTGCAAATATCTGAATTATTAACAGAAAAAAATCAACAATATGTCAATGCTTCTTATTCTCCTCGATGGAGCTGCCGCACCTGCCGGTCAAAGCCAGTGGTCAGGTATTATCATGATCGTAGCCCTGATTGCGATTTTCTACTTCATGATGATCCGTCCGCAGCAGAAAAAACAAAAAGAGATACGCAAATTCCGCGAAGGCCTCAAAGTCGGTGATAAAGTGATTACTGCTGGAGGTATATATGGAAAAATCACAACAGTCGGAGACACCTACTTCAATATTGAAATCGACAAAGGCGTTGTTATCAAAATTGATAAAGGTCCCATTTATGCATCACCATCCGATGCCGCAGCTGACGCACAACAGAACAGCAAAAACTAACTGAACACATAATACCCCATAACTAACATATAAGGTTGTGCCAAAATACATAATTTGACACAACCTTATATGGTTTGTAATATAATAGTTTCTAAATCAAACTGATAGCTCACTACGTTCCATGATTAGAAAACTGAAAATCAAAGAGATCTGGAAACAAGCCATAGAGCTTTACCACACCGCACGCGGAAAAAACATAGTCACGTTCATGATTTTTCTGCTGATTTCGTCGGCATTCTGGGTACTCATGGCATTGAACGATGAACTACAGCGAGATTTCACTTTACCGGTAAAGATCGATAATATACCATCAGATGTTACAATCTTGACCGACGATCCCCTATATATTGACCTGACCCTCAAAGACAAAGGAACTTCACTTATCCGGCATAAATGGGGATCGGCACCTGAACTGAAATTCAACTTTAACGAAATCAATACTCCCGGCTACTACCTATCGATAACACCTCAACGACTTAGTAATGCGGTAAGATCTACTTTCGGCCAGGCTGCTACAGTAATTTCGATGAAACCCGACTCGATAACGATTCCGTTCACACGCCGCCCTGGAAAACTTGTTCACATTAAAATAGAGACGGGAGAAATCGTGACAGCCCCGCAATACATCGTTTCGGGCAAACTGACGGCGGTTTCCGACACTGTGCGACTCTACTCCATCGGAAAGATACAAAAATCACTCAATTATGTCACTACCGCCCCGGTTTCCGCATCGGGACTTACCGATACAACAACCGTTGAAGTGAAGATCATCGCACCCGAAGGGATGAGAGTTATTCCATCGACCGTGAAAGTAAATATTCCGGTAGAACCGCTCATCATGAAAAACGTAAAAGTTCAGGTTGAACCTATAAATGTTCCGGCCGGAAAAACGGTTGTGACATTCCCGTCGCAGATAAACGTTAAGTACCTTATACCGATGAGTCGTTTCAATAACGATCAGGCTACAATGACAGCCGTCGCCGATTTCCGTCACCGATCTTCAGGTTCATCAAAAATTCCCGTAATGATTAAGGATGCGCCTACCGGTTACAATAATATAGAACTCGAGACCGACAGTGTGGAATATCTTATTGAACAGCACTGATGAGAACACGCATTATTGCTATTTCAGGAGGCATAGGATCAGGCAAATCAGTCGTCTGCAACATTCTCAGAGCAATGGGATGGCAGATATACGACTGTGACTCACGTGCCAAAGCGCTCATGGATTCAAGCCAAGAAATAAAACGCCGGCTGAAAGAAGACATCGATGATTCGGTCATCAGCACTTCAGGAGCGATAGACAGGAAACTATTGTCAAATATAGTTTTCAATAACACCGATAAACTCGCGATACTTAATTCAATCGTCCACCAATCAGTCAGGGAAGATATCGCATCGTGTATCTCTGAAACAAGCGATCAGTTTTTCTTCATAGAAACAGCAATACTATATCAAAGTGGTATCGACAGAATGGTCGATGCCGTATGGGAAGTAACCGCACCTGAAGATATAAGGATAAGGCGGGTGATGAGACGGAACAGATGCACTGCCGAAGAAGTTTCAGCCCGGATCAATTCACAGATATTCCTTCCTGAGACCACGCATCCTGCAACATCTTATATCATAAACGACGACATCCATCCCGTACTGCCTCAGATAGAAACACTAATGAAGATAAAATAAAAAAAACGCTCTGAAGAGCGTTTTTTATCTTATACCATTAAGAAGATAGTGATCACTCTGCCGTTGCAAGCGGAGCCGGCACGGTATATGTACGGGCAGCCAGTTCCTGATCAAGCATATACACACCCATTCCGTTGTCACCCATCAGACGGTATTTATCGATCAGCTGACGTGCATTATCTTCCTCTTCAACTTGCTCGCTTACAAACCATGCGAGACGGTCACGGGTTGCATAGTCATGCTCCTGCTCGGCGAGGGCATAAAGATTGTTGATTAATGAAGTCACTTTCTGTTCATGCTCGAGAGTTGCTTCAAAAGCAGAAAGCGGAGATTCCCAATTAACCGGTACGGCATCGATTGGTCCAAGAACAACACGACCGCCGCGCTGATTGAGATAATTGATAAAAATTTCAGCATGAGCCTGCTCTTCCTTGAATTGGATACGGAACCAGTTGGCCACACCCGGGCGACCTTCTGCCTCAAAGTGCATTGCCATCGAAAGATAAAGATAGGCCGACCAGAACTCTGCATTGATCTGCGCGTTTAGCGCATCCTGAATTTTACTGTTAATCATAATCTATATAGTTTTAGTTATCTCGACTGCAAAAATAACAATCTTATATTGCATCTGCAACTACATCTCCATCTGTTTCAGTTCCTCACGCTGACTACGCGGCAACTTGGCAACAACAAGAGAATAAGAGTGATCGATAAGATCGAAGATTTTTTCGGTCTTCATATTTCCGTTAAGATCTATCTGATTCCAATGCCGTTTGTTGAAATGCCAAGCTGGCTCAACCTCCACGAACTCATCGCGCAATTCAAGCGCATAATCAGGATCGCATTTTAGAGTGAGCCATCCGGGAGTATCAAGCGGCATAACGGCAAACATTTTATCCATGACCTTGAACACCAAAGTCACGTCATCAAATGGGAAACACTCAGTCGCTCCGTTTTTACTTACGCAGTAATCTCTGATTGTCTCTATATCAGTCATATAATAATTGATTTCATACCGTTTGGTTTAACCCTGAAGTTCGGCTATCGCTTTCCGAGAGCCTACTACCCAGATAACATCTCCGACAGCAAGAGGAGTTTCAAGCAGATCCCCCACAAACTCACCGCCACGGCTTACAGCCACTATGTGAGCGTGATAATTACGGCGGATGTCAGCCCCCATAATCGTCTTTCCGATCAGAGGAGACTTCTCCGACAACTCAACATCGACCAGTTTAAAATTGACCGACATATTTGAAACATCCTCTGCCCCTTCCTTCTCTATTATCGGTATAAGCTGTTGGATCTGATCATCGGTTCCGATAACACCAACTGTGTCACCCGGAAAAAGACGTGTTTCTCCCGAAGGAACAGGAATTATCTCAGAACCGCGCTGAATATTCACTACCGATACACCATAATTCGACCTCAATGGTGAATCCATCAGACGCTCACCAACAAACGGACACCCGTAACCCACATGCATGAAAGCAAGATGAAGATCACACACCAGACTGTTATTCTTCCCTGATCTCCTCAGCTCACGCTCATTCAGGTTATTGAGAAAAGTTGACTCTATACGGTGCATACTCTCGAAAATCTGACGCGAGAACACGAAAAGAATCAGGAACAAGATTATAACACCGCCGATCAGACCCACGATTAGCGAATAGATCATAGCCAGTATATTCACTATGAAAGCGAGTACAATGATCAGTCTGAATATTGACATTATCATCAACGGCACGCGATAACCGCGGTAACGTTCGGCAAGCATCTTGCGTTCGGCCTTCTTGACTATCGGCAACGACATTGCCAGAAGGAACGGAGCCATTGCGACCAACGCTACAGTAGCCGTGATATGCTTACCCCATACGGGCGAAACTTTATCGAGCCACGGCTCAACATAACCCGTGGCAAGCAGAGTTATCGCTATCAGAATAATGGCATACAGCATAATGCGCCACATATAACGCTTTATCAGATGCGACCACACTTTTGTATTGTCGCTCGATGCACCGTCGTCAGTATAACGGTCGATGAGAAACCTCAGATTTTTCGGCAGATACCTGACTACCAGATTATATGCCGGATCGGCCATCTTTATAAAATAAGGTGTGGTGAAAGTTGTTATCACCGACACGGCAACCACTATCGGATAGATCGTATTATCGAGAACGCCGAGCGACATACCGAGGGAAGCTATAATAAACGCGAACTCACCAATCTGCGTAAGCGAGAACCCCGATTCCATAGCCACTCTCAGCGACTGACCCGTAGCAAGCATGCCACCGGTGCCGAACACTATCATTCCAACGATAACCACTGCCGAAAGTATCAGGATCGGAGACCAGTAATCTACTATTATAGCAGGCTGAACCATCATTCCCACTGAAATAAAGAATACCGACCCGAAAAGATCCTTCACCGGAACCACAACGCGCTCGATTCTCTCGGCATAGCTCGTACCGGCGAGAATCGATCCCATCACGAAAGCACCCAGAGCAAGTGAAAAACCGCACAGCACCGAAAAGACAGCCATTCCCAGGCACAATCCCATTGAGACTATAAGCAAAGTTTCATTATTCAGGAAACGGCGCACACGGTTCAAAGCCGTAGGCAGCACGTAGACTCCCACAAGGAACCATATAATCAGGAAGAAGAGCAGTTTAGCAACACTGAGCAGCATCTCGCCACCCTCTACGCTGTTATTTATCGCAATAGATGAAAGAATCACCA
>CAZHHF010000111.1:0-6997 GCA_964531905.1 uncultured Bacteroides sp. | reverse complement strand
ATGACTCTTCGGTCTTTGGCGCTGCCGTGTCAATGATATACTTCGCGATAATGTGTTGTGACGGTTGACTCAGTCCCGTATCGCTCTTCGGCATCAGGGACTGCCATGTCCATTATCAGTCGGCCCGACAGGACGGTCGGGATGACTTCGCGGATGCAAAGTTAATATGCTGAAAGTGAGGCCCGACGAAAAAGTGTTACTGTAAAATGGGGAGGGTCGGTCGGAATTAACGCGGTTTTTAACAATTTATCGGTTGAGTATCAGGTGGATGAAGGTTGAGTTTAACGAAAGTTAAAGTTGCAGATCGGGTGATTTGTAGGGTATGTTGGGCATCTCGGACGCAGTTGTGTGAAGGTTATTAGACCCGGCTGCTCCACGTAGCAGCACTACAATCAGTTGTGGATCAGTTTGTTGGCAGCGGACGCACGGGCCGTGACGTCCTACGCCTGGGTGGAGGTCATTGGACCCGGCTGCTTCGCGGAGCAGCCCTACAATCAGTTGTGGATCAGTTAGTTGATGGCGGACGCACGAGCCGTGACGTCCCTACTTTCGGGTGGCGATCATTGGATCCGGCTGCTCCACGAAGCAGCCCTACAATCTGTTGGTAATCAGCTTGTTGGTGGCGGACGCGCGACAGTGATGCCCTACAATATGCTATGAAATATCGTGGTGGATGCTCTGCGGTATATTGAGATGAGACTGCGGGATTATAAAATTAACAGGTTATTAGAATAGTATTGGGATAAATCTATTACCTTTGTTGATGAATAGAAATGAGTTTGTAATATAGAGATTAGATTATGGGTTCAGAGACTGAAAGAAAAAAGCTTGCTGTACTGTTTGTTCACGGGATAGTCGGTAACAGCCGTTTTTTTGATTTTCTATTACCTGTATTACCTTCAAATTTAACTGTAAAGAGTCTCACTCTGAAAGGACATGACGGAGATGCATTGGCTTTTTCTAAAGCATCAATGAAGCAGTGGAAAAGTCAGGTAGATGATGCTGTAGGTCAGTTATGTGCCAGTAATCACAAAGTTATTATTGTGGCTCATTCTATGGGAACACTGTTTGCAGTGGAGCAGGCAGTACGAGGTAGAGTTAAGGCTCTGTTTCTCCTGAATCCTCCAATGTGCATAAGGCTTACATCAAGGATGATTATAACATCGGTCAAAGTAATGGCCGGTCTCACTTCTGATCCGGTAACGTCGGCGGCTCGAGATGCGTATGGTATCTCCATTGATTATAATATTCTCCATTATTTTGGTTGGCCGAAGCGTTATCTGGAACTTTTCGGTGAGATAAGGCGTGTTCGCAAGGATATAAATAGAATTAAATGTAGGACTATTGTGTTTATTGCCTGCCGCGATGAGATGGTTTCTCCGACATCGGCTTCTTTTTTCCGTGGGCTTGATAGCTGTGAGGTTGTTATGTTGCGTGATTCTGGGCATTATTACTATACTGATCAGGAGCGGATGAAGATCATCGAGTCTTTTTCAGCTATGGTTTCAGAATTTCTAAGTTGTTAAATTTCGAGCCGTGCTTCCGTACATGCGTGTGATGCTCATTGGACCCGGCTGCTCCACGAAGCAGCCCTGCAATCTATTGAAGATCAATGATTTAACAGCGGACGCGCGAACCGTGCTTCCCTACTTCTGGGTGAATGTCATTAGACCCGGCTGCTCCATGAAGCCGCCCTACAATTTGCTGGGGATCAAGGTGTTTAATGATAGTGTTTATGCAGAGTGGAATAAAAATTAGAGTATACCGAGTTTGTATTATCGGTATACCCTAATTGAGAGTTTATGATTAAAAGATATTTATGGTTTACAGAGTATGTTATGAAGCCAATCGGCAACAAGAACCGATGTCTCTTTCTGGGTATATGTGAAGGTGTGATTTTCGTCGGGAATGAGCTTTAACTCACTATTACGAATTTTCTCATTGTATCTTTCTGCGTAGGTATATGGTACGATTTGATCATGAGTTCCTTGCACAATCAATGTCGGTCCGGTGTAATTGGCTGCTGTCTCGTAGATCGGTAAGCGTATTGCTGTTTCCACATAGTTCTTACCTAAAAGAAGCGCACCTGCTTCAGGTGAATGTGGTAATTCAATATATTCACCTTTAAAATTCCACGGGTTATAAGTAGCTCCCATCGTGTTGCCACGAAGTGCATCATCACGTAACACTGCTGCTGCCGCTAACAAGACTTCTGCTTTAATAACCTTGTTGCCAAGCTCGCCGCTTACCATGCTGACTACAACTCCACCCTGAGAGTGTCCCACAAGGCTGATGTCTTTTACCCAGGATTGTTTCTGCGCCCATGCAATCACATCTTTAAGATCATCTATTTCGTTCAGTACCGTCATGTTCTTAAATTCTCCGTCGCTTCTTCCGTGTCCGTTAAAATCGAAGCGGAGGGTTGCCATTCCTTGAGCAACAATGCTTTTCGACAGGTCATTTATGAATGGTCGCTGGCAATTTCCGCTGAAGCCGTGGCAAATTATAACCAACGGGACTTTTCCGGATGTTGCCGGGCGCTCAACGATACTGAAAAGTTTTCCAACCGATCCGTCTATACGGATAGTGTCGGTAGACTGGGCATTTGCTGAAAATAAACCGATCATGGCTGTTATTGCAGTCAAAAATATCTTTTTCATATTATCTTTTTGGTGTAATTTGAGCCGGTTAGTCGGTGAAACTTAACTTACCACTTACAATATCGTCAACCATTCCTTCGTAAGGATCCTGTGAGATGACTTTCTCGTTATTGACTCCTTCATTTTTTGAATAGAATATTTTACCGAATTCAGGAACAACATATTTAGGATAGGTTGCGTATTTCTCACGGCTTTCCTCCATCAACGGAATATGATCGTTCTGATAGCAGACTGTTATCTCGGGATGTTCCTGAACCCATTTAGGAAAGAAAATCACTCCATGAAGCCGGTTCTGTTCAGGCATGAAGTTCAAACTGACGTCGGTACCAGTGGGTTCTGTCCATGAAATTTTATAAACGCCATCGGCCAGCTTAACAATGTCGGCTTTCTGGTCTCTGACCCATCGGCCACCTACCATACCGCTGTGTATTCGGTAGTCTACAGTGTTTTCGTTTTTTACATAAAGTTCGTACATCCACCCATTATCGTAGGTGTAAATGAAATGAGATCCAATAAATTTATCCATAGTTTTATTTATTATATCATCTTTCCTTCGGGTAAGTGTAATTGTGTCAGGTATTCTGATAAGGTTGATCATGAATAGTGATGAACTTCGCTACGTGGAGGGAAGAATTAGTGTTTATATATCAACTAAATAACAACGCCGGGACGGCTCAATAGGTTCAGTATTTTTAGATCTTATCGGGCATTTTGCAGGGCCTGAAATGGGTATGACAGTCTGTGTAATGATGGTTATCAGTATATTATATGCCGGACACACGAGTGTCACTACATACCCGGATGAAAAAATGGAGCAGTCACGCTTATTTGAAGCGTATTGTATCCGTGTTGCATTTTGAGTGTGAGAAATATTTGTTATATTTGCGTTTAAATAATTTATAATTTTCTATCATGAACTCAAAAGTAGAAACAATAGACTCAAAAGTAGGTAAAATCACTCTTATTACCTTTACTAACGATAATGGCGCATGGGTAACACTGTCGTCGCTCGGTGCCGGAATTGTCAGTATCAATGTTCCTGACAATCAAGGAAATCTTGCTGATGTTGTAATAGGTTATGAGGATCCTGCCGATTTTATGGCCGATGGACCTTGCGCCGGTAAGATTCCCGGTCGTTATGCAAACCGAATTGCAAAGGGACGTTTTACTCTTGATGGAAACAGTTATGAACTTCCGATAAATAATGGTCCGAATCATCTTCATGGTGGCCCGGAAGGTTTTCAGAATCAGATATGGACAGTAAATTCCCTTACTCACAACTCGGTTGAGTTTCATTTAGTGAGCAATGAAGGACATGCAGGTTATCCCGGCAATCTGACAGTGGTTGCCCGTTACAGTTGGTCGGACGACAATGTGCTGTCGCTTCGAATGATGGCTCATACTGACGGTACGACAGTGGTTAACCTGACAAATCATACATATTTCAATCTTGCAGGTCATGACAGCGGTTCTGTTCTGCAGCATCGTCTCCAGCTTCATGCATCGCATTATCTGCCCACTGATGAGAATCTGATTCCAACCGGTGAAATCGCTGATGTTGCCGGGACACCGATGGATTTCACCGAAGAGCATCTTATAGGTGAGCGCATGGGTGATGATTTCCCAGCGCTGAAGTATGGTAAAGGTTATGATAATTGCTGGGTGGTGGATAATGACGGTGACGGCAAGCTTGCCGTAGTGGCTAAGCTTACCGATGCTGCATCAGGTCGTGTTCTTGAGGTATCGTCGACTCAGCCAGCTGTTCAGGTTTACACCGGTAACTGGCTTAATGGTTGTCCGAAAGGTAAAGGTGGTGTTGAGTATAAGGATTATGATGCGGTAGCTATCGAATGTCAGAATTATCCTGATGCTCCGAATCATTCTCATTTCCCGTCACCCGTTCTTCGTCCAGGTCAGACATACGATCAGTTGATCGAATTCCGTTTTTCAACAACTTTGAACGAAGCTAAAAAATAAATTAACCGGGTATCTACAACAGTCACTTTAAAGGCTGAAATTCAACGGATGCATGTGCAGTGCATAAGATATATAACTTGGCGGTTTTATTTTTTTCAAAACGGACGCACGAGCCGTGCGTCCCTGCTATGAGTTATATTCATTGCACGAGCCGTAGGTTCATTAATGAGGGCGTTTTGTAGATAATCATAATATTAATAATAAGGTATGGATTCAATGGAAATGGGTAATGAACAACCTACGAAGCCAAAGAGTAACCGTACGGTTCTGATTCTCGGGATAGTTCTCGCAGTAGTCATTATAGGTGCGGTCGCAGTTCTGTTGTTTCAGAACAATAAAATTTCTGAGGCCGAGGCCGAGAAGGAGCAGCTTGCGCTTACCAATGAGCAGCTGCAGCTTGCCAATGAGTATCAGATGCTTGATAATGAGTTTGCCCAATATGAGAATCAGACGCAGCTGTTACAAAATGACTCTTTAGTTCAGAAGTATTCGGCTGCTAAGGCTAAGGTTGAAAAGCTGCTTCAGGAGCTTAAGGATGAAAAGAACAAGAATGCTAAGCGCGTTAAACAACTTCAAGATGAGATTGCAACTCTGAAAGGAATCCTGCGTCACTATGTAGCTCAGATTGATTCTCTGTCGAAGGAGAATCAGGGACTGCGGAGTGAGAACCAGGAGATCAAGGACAAGAACCGCCAGTTGTCGAAGCGGGTTGATGAGGTTGCACGTGACAATGCCGATCTGACCGAAAGGATGACTTTGGCCGAGAAACTTAATGTTACGGGGCTGAATCTTGTCTCGCTAAAGAAAAATGGCAAGCCCGAGAAAAATATCACTAAGGCAAATCAACTTATGGTCACTTTCACGATTCCTCAGAATAATTCTACGCCTGTAGGTGAAAAGACAATCTATATGAGAATTACGTCACCTGAGGGGGATTTACTCGGTAACGGTGGTGTTTTCACTTTTGAGGGTGCGAGTGTGAAATGTACCGGACGAATGACGATAGAATATGCCGGCGAGGAGCTTGGCGGTCTAAAGATGTACTGGGACGTAAGTTCGACTTTGAATCCGGGTACATATACGGTAGAGCTGTTCTGTGATAATTTCAGAATCGCTTCCCGACAGTTTACAATGAAAAAATAGGTTTTAATATGAATATTGTCGAATTGGCTGCCGGTTATGTAATTGAGTCAATCAATTCGGTGGAAATCAATACCGTTTCATCACTGTACAAATTGCTCCTGAGTATGTTACTCGGGAGCATTGTCGGTTTTGAACGCAAGCGAAAGGGTCAGAGTGCCGGCATCAGAACTTTCGCGCTGATATCAATGGGTGCCACTCTTGCGATGCTGTTATCCATCTATGTCCCTCAAGAGTATCTGGGTCTTAAAAACGGTGACCCGGGTCGTATAGCAGCTCAGGTGCTATCGGGTATCGGTTTTTTAGGTGCAGGAGCCATTATCCAGATGAAGGGTTCGGTGAGAGGTCTCACTACGGCGGCCGGTATATGGATGGTTGCTACAATCGGCCTGGCGATCGGTGTAGGGATGTATATGATCTCGATAATAGCCACAGGACTGATTATGTTTATCCTGGTGCTTCTGGAGAATTTCGAACACCGGATAAACGTAGGTTCAGAATCGCGTATCATCAGGATGAAGGTCGACAGTATCATCGAGGATATCGACGAATACCGTAAGGTGCTTTCAAAGCATAAGATCCATTTAGTGAATGTGTTTGTAGATTATGATTTCAGCGAGAATACAACGCGGCTGAACCTCGTGGTTCTCGTGAAAGAATCAACAAACTATATAACGGTTTTTAAAGCGTTGAGCGAGGTACATCCCACTCAGTCAATAACTCTTGCAAATCAAATAAGTATATAATATACCATTATCAGGTTTCCGTCTATGATTCCTTTATCAGTTTCCACAGAGGTTACAGGTGCTATGAATATAGAGAGTCTGATCAGTGATCTGGCATTTATTCTTTTGTTAGGATCGGTTGTGACTTTGCTGTTCAAATGGATTAAGCAGCCGGTTGTGTTAGGATATATAGTCGCCGGTTTTCTGGCGAGTCCTAATTTTACTCTTTTACCGTCGGTCACAACTGAGGCCAATATTGAGTTCTGGGCGCAACTTGGTATCGTCATCCTGCTTTTTTCGCTCGGAATCGAATTCAGTTTTAAAAAACTGATGAATGTGGGCGGGTCGGCTGTCGTCACGGCCCTGATAATAGTTATCAGTATGATGGTGACCGGTTTCGCGATAGGTCATCTCATGGGGATGACGAGGATCAACAGCCTGTTTCTTGGCGGTATGCTGTCAATGTCATCAACCACTATCATAATCAAGGCTTTT
>CAZHHF010000110.1:0-7014 GCA_964531905.1 uncultured Bacteroides sp. | reverse complement strand
TCGCATCCGGAGAATCAGCCAGCATGCTCATTTATCAACACGCCGCCAAAACTACTACTAATGATCTTAAGGCAACACAAACAAATGCCGTAAAATGGCCTTACAAGCTATTTTACCATACCGGTGGTACAACTGCCACGACTTTAGCAAACAAGAGTTATATAGGTCAGACAGTTGGTAGAACAACTGCTTGGCCTGTCAGCTCCTCTGCAATGAATTGGACTCCTCAGGATCCATCTCCACAAGGATGGGTGTTACCGCCGGATGAAAAGCAGCCCGAGACCCCTCCGGGAACATGGACAATGATTTCCTCCTGGGAAGGCTTGACTATACCTGCCGGAGGATTACGGGCGGACCCATACAGATATTCTACATTATTTGACTTGTATCGTGGCGAGAATGCTTTCCTTTGGGTTACAGGTCCCCATACCGTGCTTCCTACTTCTGCCACAAATACCACAACTTATACAGCTCCTTATTACTCTGAAGGCATGAAAAGCATGGTTGACGCCCTACCGGTGAGGTGCAAGAGAAGATAATATATAAGATAAAGTCTAATAATGCCGTTTAAATACGCATTAAGCCCTAATTTTCATCCTAAAAGTAGGTAAGTACGGCTCGTGCAATGAGGTTCAAATAATCAGACAACCATACTCAAATGTAGGGACGTCACGGCCCGTGCGTCCGCCACAAACAAGCTGACCTACAACTGATTGTAGGGCTGCTTCGCGGAGCAGCCGCCGTTTGTTTCATCAACAGCGTCGAATACGCTCAACATACAACACCTGGGGTATTGATACTCATGCGTATAGCGCATCTTAGATGCGCCACATCACACTGAGCATTCCTACAAAATCAAATAACCGAAACCACTTCTACTTCACCGACAGCATGATCGGATTTTAAAGCCTGATCAACCGCAATAAAAAAACTGCAACTCAAGGAATTGCAGTTTTTTATTAGTGGATTAAATTGATCGCTACTTATCTAAAGATTCGTATTTAGAGTGTTTACTCTTAAACTCAGGAACGATTGTCTTCATATGTGCAACAATTTCCATATCATCTTTATCATCAAGAGTATTGATAAGCGATGTTATAGTCACATTCACTTTTGAATAATCGTATTCCCTCACCTTAGCTATCTTTATCTTGGAATGGAATGTAGGAAGGGTTATCTCCTTGTCATTAAGGACTTCTTCATACAGTTTCTCACCATCGCGCAAGCCGGTATATTTTATCTCGATATTTTTCGCGCCACTCAGCATGATCATACGCTTAGCAAGATCAGAGATCTTAACAGGCTCACCCATATCGAAAACAAATATTTCGCCACCGTTACCCATTGTACCTGCTTCAATAACAAGCTTGCATGCCTCGGGAATCAACATGAAATAACGTATTATATTGGGATGGGTAACAGTAACAGGACCGCCTCGGCGAATCTGCTCCTGGAAAATAGGAATAACCGAACCGTTTGAGCCGAGAACGTTTCCGAATCGGGTTGTCACAAAACGTGTGACACCATCGACCTTATTCTCCTTCACTGCCTTATCAAGCGACTGCACGTATATCTCACAGATACGCTTGGAACATCCCATCACATTCGTTGGGTTAACAGCCTTATCTGTCGATACCATCACGAACTTCTTCGTACGGTATTTCACGGCAAGATCCGCTATCACTTTTGTTCCATACACATTGTTAAATATCGCTTCATATGGATTATATTCCATCATTGGCACATGCTTGTAAGCAGCCGCATGGAACACATAATCAGGTTTATACTGATTAAACAAGCGATTCATTATACGCTGATCGGCGATATCGCATACTACTATCACTGCATCAATATCCGGATAGTTATTGCGCATGATCAAACTGATATCATGCATTGGCGTTTCAGCCTGATCCACAAGGATCATTTTGGAAGGCTGGTAAGACGCAACCTGACGTACGATTTCCGAACCGATACTTCCGGCTGCTCCAGTGATTAACACTACATTCCCTTTGATAAGATCAGAAGCAGCCTGCATATCTACATCGATTTTCTCTCTCGGTAGAAGATCCTCGACATTAACAGGTCGGAGTGCCGACAAATTAATATCCGACTTCCCATCCCATTCCTTTGCCTTCGGAACAATCATGATCCGGATTCCTGACTTGACAAGACTATCGATTACAGCAGCATTATCACGTATAAAATCCATCATCAATGGCGACACTATCAGAATATCCGCTCCCTTGCTGTGCATTAGTTCCGCCAACTGTTCATTAAATGGATAAACCAATACACCCATCAAACGATGATGCTTCATATCCGATTCTTCAGTAACGAATCCCGACACCTTATAATGGGAATCAAGAGAAGTATTTATACTCTTTGCGATAGCGACACCTCCGCTTTTTACACCCAGAATAAAAGCTTTCTGTGTTTTACTACCGCTCCTCAATGTATCTTCATATAAGGTCTTTACCAATATACGCATCATCCACATCAACGCAACGGTAAATAAACCGAGAAGAATAATATCAGGCAAGGTGAACAGAACTATCGAACTACCGCTCAATAAAACCTGAACGACTAAAATTATAACGATAGATACAATTACAGCCTGTGACACTCTTATCAGATCAGAGAACGATGAGAAACGGATTATCCCGTCATAAGTATGGAATATTCTGAATCCAACTATGAAGCAGCATAGAAATATACCTAATGTCCAAACCATGCGAACAAAGACATCCGTAGTTTCTGATGCTCCATGATTTATCAGGTAAGAAAGAATACCTGACAGAAGAACAAAACAACAATCAAGAAAAAGTACGCTCCAATACGGTAATGCTTTCTTGGAGAAATACCATCTGATCAAATGATTAAACACTCGCATATTATAACTATTTTGCTTAAGATATATAATCTTAATAAATTACAACTATTAGACTTATTAGCTTCTGATAACACCTGCAACTTAGACAATTCAAAACATCTAAGTTACGGTTAAATTTATATTATATTACTAATATAAATTGCATAGAGTAATCTAATTATTCTTCAGCCGATTTTTTAGATCTTGATTTACTCTTTTTATCATTTCCATAATTATATCCATAGCCGTAGCCATAGCCATAACCATATCTATATGAGTGTGAGTAACCGTATCGTCCTTGATCGTTGCGCGTACCATTGAGAATAAATGCCATGTTGCGGTATTTTTTCTCTTCATAAAGTCGGTCTAATTCAGGAAGCATCGAACGTTCAAGCAATCCAGCACGAATAAGGAAGAATGTGCGATCTGCAAGTTTATCTATAATCTGTGCATCTGCAACGACTTCAATCGGAGGACAGTCAATAATTATATAATCATATTTCTGTTTGAGATTCTCGATCATCGGTGCGAAACGAGAAGATTCAAGCAGTTCGGTTGGATTCGGTGGTATTGCACCGATCGGAAGAACCTCTAAGGTCTCACATTCGTTAGCTTTTACAATCAGTGAATTGATATCATTTTCTGATCCACTTAAATAATTAGAAAGTCCTTTTGAAGGAGATCCAACATAAGCCGATGTAGAACCATGACGCAAGTCACCGTCTATTACCAGCACTTTCTTTTCTTTAAGTGCAAGTGCCATTCCAAGATTTATCGAGACAAACGATTTACCAGAGCCGGGATTAAACGATGTCATGGCAATTACTGACGTATCATTCGAAGCGCCGCACATAAACTCAACATTTGTTCTCAAAACGCGGAATGCCTCATTGATTATATCACGCTTACCGGCTTTTACAACCATTGATCGCTTACTATCACCTTGACTGTTCTTAGAATCAGATGACTTGTACTGTGGTATTTCACCGAGGAACGGTACAACAAGTGATGCGACATCCTTACGGCCACGAACTTTTGTATTGCTCGTTTCTTTAAGATAAATAATTACAAATGGGATTGCAAGACCAATCAAGAAACTTATTGCAAGGATTTTTCGTGAGTTGGGCGAAGTCGGGCCAAAACTTGATGGTGTATTTACAACACGCGTATTATAAGCCGTGAATGCCTGTGACAGCTCGTTATCTTCGCGTTTCTGAAGAAGAAACAGATACAACGATTCTTTCACTTTCTGCTGACGCTCAACAGATAAGAGATATTTAGCTTGTGTTGGATTTGAAGCGATCTTAGAAGTTGTGGATGCCTGTGAACCTTGTAAACTCTTGATCTGCGTTGTCAGACTAATAATTGAGTTATCCACCGATGCAAGCATTGCTTGGCGTAATTGAGCCATTTGATCATTCAATTGAATAACAAGAGGGTTCTTGTCTGATGACTTTGATAATAGTGAATTACGCTGCAAAACAAGACTATTGTATTCTGAGATCTGAGACTGGATATTTACATTTTCCACTCCCGAATTTATCGGTAAAACCTTGTCACTCTCCGCAGCTGCTCCAAGATATGATTTTATATATCGTGTAAGTTGAAGCTGGTTAGTCAACTCCAGAATTTCTTTAGAAATCTGTTGATTCTGATTCATATACATGGATGAAGCTGCATTAACATCCGGTATCAGATGTTCACTTTTGTATGACGAAATATCAGAATCAACATGACCAAGCTCCGATTCTATGACTCCCAAACGGTCATTTATGAAATTAGATGTAGAAACCGCAATCTGGTTCTTATCTCGGATCCAATACTCATTATACACTCCGATGAGCATATTTAAAATTTCCTCCGCACGCTGTGTCGACTGATCGGTAATGGTAAGATTTATGACAGTACCGTCATCATCATTTCTAACTACTATAAGACGAGACCTATAGGCTCCTGCAGTAGCTGTCAACGGTGATTTTATTACTTTTAAATCAACCTTTGAATTTTCCTTATAGTAAGCAGTAGGAACCACAACCATAGGTCCAATACCGGTCATAATCGTATCAGTCATCATACCGGTATAAGTCTTATCGAATTTTTCCGAACCTGATTTAAGATCATTGATTTCAACTTTACCGTTTGCTTTCACTTCTAATCGGAAGGATGCAGAACCATTTTCAGGAAAATCCGGCAGATCCACACTAACGGGCAGATCCGACCCATATGCTACAACATCATGAAATTTTCCTGGCATATAATAATTCATATCCAAATTCAACCGACGTACTACATCTGCCATTAAATCAGCAGACTTGAGAGTCGTTATCTCGTTCTGGATATTAGTTTTATTCCTGAATAGCCCAAAATCGCTAAAACCCTCAGCTGCTGCTGCAGAACGGCCTCGTGAATCTTCTTTTATAAGGATTGAAGCTGTAGTTGTATAGACATTCGGTGTACGCAATAAATAAATCACGCCAGCGCCAACGCATAAGACTACCGACAGAACAAGCCACGGCCAATAATGAAGAGTACGATATACTATATCAATTATAGGAATACTACCTGCATTCGTATTTGCCGTTTTACCAGAATTATTGCTGGAACTATTTAATTCAGACATGATTATAAAATGATTTATCGTGTTAAGGTAGTGATCAGGGTAGCAATAGTCAATACAACCGATCCCATTGAAATCCAGAATGAAGGTGTATAAGGAGAGTTACCGTTAGGAGTAGTCTCGCGTTTCACCTTGTCGTTAGGCTCAACATAAATTACATCGTCCTGCTGAAGATAATATACGGGAGATGATTCTAACTCCTGAGCATTTAGAAGGTTTACACGATATGCCTCCTGTCTGCCGTTTCCAATATTACGCATAACAAGTATATTATCACGCATACCGTTAATTTTAAGGTCACCGGCCATTGCTATTGCATCAATTATCGTCATATGGTCACGGTTAAATTCATAGCGACCTGGATTTTTCACTTCACCAATTATAGAAATACCAGTATTAATAAACTCTACAATAACTATCGGATCCTTTACAAGATCTTTAGTGACGAGTTGCTCTGTTATAAATTCAGCAACTTGTTCACGAGTCATACCTGCGATATGTATTTTACCAATAACCGGGAAATTAATATCCCCGGAAGAATCTACTGTATAGTATGAAGTCTGATTATTATTACTTGAAACATCAATACTTCTCGTTGATGATGTAGAATTACTAATCCTGTTTTGAACCATAACCAGGTTGAACAGAGCCGACAGAGCCGGATCCTGAGCATTTACAATAATCGACAGTTTGTCCTCCGGTTTAACGCGGATATCTAACATCCGCTCAGCTTTAACAATAGAGCCGTTTTTCAATTCAGGAAAATAAGTCACATCTTTAGGTGTGGAGCAGGATGTTGAAAGCAATAATAATGCCGCCACAAAGGATAGAATCGGTTTTATGCGCATAATGATAGTATTTTCAAATATGAACTCTTATATTAAGAGTGTCAAACACTTATTGTTACCTATAACTACTATAATAGCAAATGCAAAGGTATAAAAAAATCACTACACTGACGCTATTATTTTATAATAAATAAATCAATAATGAAATTTTAAGTCTGTTATTAACCTTCTCATAGCAATAATTTCATATCCCGCTGGTATTCAAACCCGCTTTTTTCGCCTGAGAATGTTGATGTTCACGCGGAATATGATATTTACGGCCATCTTTTATTAAGTATGAGCCGGTTTGATGAAAACTGAATGGTATATGAGCCTCCACACATTGTCGGTGCATATCAAGAACCCATTCAAAATCAAGAGGACGCGCATATTTCCCAGATTCACCACCTACCGACACACTTTCAATCAGCTCATGATTCAGATAACTGCGCAAATCTATTCTCTCAAGCATCGGAGCCACGATTATCATCCTGTGACGTATCGGTAACGATAGAAAAATCGGCAACCGATAATCGGCCCTATCTTGATTTTCCACCGTACACCCGATTCCCACATTATCATAACCCAAGCCCCAGTCTTCCGGAAGCAATTCCGCAAGCCTATCGATCCGTTTGGTAAAAAAATAGAATAGACAGTCATTACGCCGCCTGATTATTTCCCAAATTTCATCACGCCACTCA
>CAZHHF010000109.1:0-7059 GCA_964531905.1 uncultured Bacteroides sp. | reverse complement strand
ACGATCGTAAGCTTGTAAGCATTGTTCTGATTATATTTTGAATTATCCTTACGGATCTTATTCGGCTCTACATAAACCACATCAATCTGCTGCAGATAGTAATAGGGCGATGACAACAGATCGGCACTGTTCAGATTAAGGTGATGATAAGCGATTTTACCATCCTCCTCGCGTATAAGCAGAACATTCTCTCTCTCACCGAACTCCGTCAGGTCACCTGCAAAGGCGAGTGCGTCAAGAATAGACATGCGCTGCTGACGCGTATTATAACGCCCCGGCAATTTAACCTCACCGAGAACTGCAACATTAAAACTAAGCAGCTCTACTTTCACCTGTGGATCATGGACATCCTTGCTTATAAGTTTTACAAGCTCCGATTTCAGTTCTGTAGTAGTCATTCCCTCAACATGGAGAGTTCCAAGAACCGGAAAATCTATATTTCCTTCCGAATCCACGACATAGGTCTGCGACTGAGGAGTACCGGCGGAAGCCATCCCTAAATTTTCGCGCAATGCCGGATTTACCAATGGAAGATTATACTGAGCTGTAGCTGACGGAATTAAAGAATTTACCGTAATCAGCAACTCATCATCAGGTAAAATTGTGATCTTATAATCCGATACATTTACAACACCGTCGGTTGTCGCTTTAATATCCTCGAAATACGTGAGAGAGGTCTTACTTGATGAGCATGAGGCTAACGCAATCGCAAGTCCGGCCGCATATACTATATGGCTTAATTTCATTATAATGAATATAGATTGGTTCAAATATTTTTCATCTTGTTAACTAACGTCTGTGACTGAGTATTTATTATATATCCACCGCTTTTTTATAAGAGGAGACAACAAAATGTAAAAAAAACTTTTTGTAATTTTGTAGTTGAATCATACATTGAATTTCAACTCCTCATGATTTTTTCAACATATCTGTCGCAACCGGTACTCTTTTCGTTAATAGTCAGCCTATTGGCAGTCCTTTATCTGATCATCTTCTACCGGCGATACATAACACGTGTGTGCCGGCTGAAAAAAATTCAGGATGCATTCTTACCCGTACGCGAAAATCTGCCCGATTTATCAATAATAATATATTGCCGCGACAATGCCGACCAGCTGCGCAACGCGCTTCAGGCAATTTTCAGCCAGGATTACCCCGCCAAATTCGAGTTGATCGTGGTTAATGACGGGAGTTCGGAAGACACCAAAGATATTGTAAATCTGTTTTCGGCACACCACCGCAATCTCTATCAGACATTTATACCGGCCGATGCCCACAGTCTGAGTCACCGTAAACTCGCTATAACTCTCGGCATAAAAGCCGCGCGTTACGAATATGTGATCTTCACCAATGCCGATGCCGTTATCCGTTCGCATAACTGGCTTATCAGAATGGCCGAACCATTTACCAAAGGCAAAGAAGTCGTGATCGGGCATGCATCATGTATCGACGGAATCGACCGTCAGTCGGGAGCCATGATGAGACGATTTGATAATATGGCCGACGCCACGGCATATCTTGGAAGCGCGTGTGGCAAAAGACCTTACCGCTGCAACAACTATAACGTAGGCTACAGAAAGGATCTATTTTTCAGAAATAAAGGATTCTCGAGTTCACTGAATCTCCATAACGGCGATGATGACATTTTTATAAGTGAGATCGCGACGGCAGGCAATACCCAGGTAGTCGTGTCGGAAGAATCACAGATCAGATGTGATTTCTATAATCCTAAGAAACTGCACCGCGAATCCAAAACCAACCACATCTTCACCGGCAGATTCACAACGAAACGTGCGCGCCTCATCATGGCAACCGGTTCATGGGCGATATGGATATGGCTCGTGTCGACCGTATTAACCTTCATTCTATCCTACCCCGATTACTTCGCCTGGATTTTATCGGGTGTAATAGCATCAGTGATGTGGCTGATCATGTCGCTGACATGGAAAAGAGTTTCCAATACACTGAATGAACCGATCAATCCGTGGCTTTCTGTATTGATGATGCTTTATAGGCCCGTATATAATTTCTATTTCAGACTACGCAGCCGCTTCGGTAGGAGTAAGAATTATACGTGGATGAAGATAAAATAGGCCTACCGACATTCATTCATCATATACCGTAGGATCCTCTATACCGGCTTCAATCAACGCTTCCTTACGTTCACGGCAGGTACCGCACTTGCCGCAATGATGTTCTTTCCCTTTGTAACAGCTGTAAGTGTGAGAATAATCGACCCCGTTTTTGATTCCTATTCGTGCGATCTCCCCTTTGGTAAGGTGAGTGTAAGGAGTTTCAAGACGGATATTTTCGTAAGTACCGGCAGCAATCGCTTTACCGAACGCATCAACAAATTCAGGACGACAGTCGGGATAGATCGCATGATCACCGGCATGATTAGCCATCATCACAGTATCGAGTCCGCGGCTTTCGGCCAAACCAGCTGCAACCGCAAGCATGATACCGTTGCGGAACGGAACCACAGTCGACTTCATGTTGCTGTCATCATAATCGCCTTCGGGTATAGCATCGGCGCCTTCGAGAAGTGAACTCTTAAAATACTTCTGCATGAACTCAAGGTTTATCTCTAACAGTTCAATCCCGAGTTTCGTGCAGTTATAACGCGCACACTCAGCCTCACGTTCGTTATGATTTGAGCCGTAATGAAAATTTACTGCGAGAGCGATCTCATCGGCACGATCATAAAGCAATGTTGTCGAATCCATGCCGCCCGACAATACTATCAACGAGTGTTTCATCATCGTGTAATCTGATTTATTCCGTATTCAAATGCAGCAAGACGTCGCGACTCGGCAAGACTCTTATGCTCGTCATCGGCATAATTAGCAAAAGGATATATCGAGATTCCACCACGCGGGGTAAAGAATCCAACAACTTCGAGATAGCGAGGATTCATCAGCGCAACAAGGTCTTTCATTATTATGTTCACGCAGTCCTCATGAAAATCGCCATGATTACGGAAGCTGAACAGATACAATTTAAGACTCTTGCTTTCAACCATATCCTCTCGAGGAATGTAATTGATAACAATCCTGGCAAAATCGGGTTGACCGGTTTTCGGGCAAAGTGACGTGAACTCCGGACACGTGAAAGTCACAAGATATTCATTTTCGGGATGCTTGTTTTTAAACGTCTCGAGTATTTCAGGAGCATAACGATCGGGATATTTTACACCAGTATTACCGAGCAATGTTACTCCTGATAATTGTTCATCAGTACGCGACATAGTTGATTCTTAAAAGTATTTATTATTAATCTCCTTAAACAGTTCGGAATTCTTAACACGGTCGATCCACACATTGAGGCTATCACGAAGCACGGAATCACGCGGAGACAGTATCCATGACTGGAACTGATTGAAAGAGATTGAAGTTGAAATGTCAAGATTATCATAGTCCACTGCTACCTTCCGGGCTGTTTCCTCGTTAACTACAGCTTGCTTGATTTCGCCAAGCGCGGTCAGAATAACAAGTTGCTCGGCACCGTATTCGGGATCCTCAACAATATAAATCGTATCTCCTATCTCATGCGAGAAATTCCTGAGACGGTCGTAATAAGGTGATCCGGCGGCAATCCATACTGTATCGCCTGCAAGATCGGTCTGAATGAAATTATCATTCCCGGTTTTGCGTCGCCTGACAAGAGTCTGATGGTCAACATATACCGGTATCGTGAATATATAATTCTCTTTCATACCTACAGTAACCGGCAGATCGGCCAGTACAATATCGTAACGGCCGGCATCGAGTCCTCTCAATGCACTTTGCGGCGATGTGAATGAGGAAATTTTGAGAGGTCGCCCGGCAACCGAGGCTACGCTCCGGATCATATCATAATTGAATCCGGCGATTGAGTCACCACGCGAGAAAACACCTGTCGGAGAAAGCTCAATAGCAACATTAAGCGTATCGCCTCCAGCACGACTGTCGGATTCAACGACAACCGGTACCGAACACTGTTTCAGAAAAAACATGAGTGCAATAACCAGTACAAGCAGAAACAGATATAGACCGGCATGTCCTTTTTTAACTTCCAACCGTTTCATCAGTTAGTGAAATCTATTGAGACACCGATCTGAAAGCGTCGCGGATTCAGCGGATAATGCGGCATGGAGAAATAGTTATTACCCGTAAGGCCTTGATTGACATGAGTCATCATAACATAGAAGCGGGTTTTACTGAGCTTCATGTTGGCATACAGATTCATGAACGGATAATTTCCACATTCAACTTCGGTCTGATTATAGAAACTCATTGTTGCCGGCTGATAATCGACGCTCTTGTATTTGGTATAATAATCACAATCAATACCTAACTGAACATGAAGCACACCGGCAACCTTGAACAGCAGATACAAATTGGAATAAACTGCGAGTTTAGGCAACGGGATGACAGTTGCGTCAGTAGATGTCTGATAGGTTATGTTATTATCCCAATTAAGGATACCTACCTTAAAGTTCTGTTGCAATCTCGCGCTAACTACCTGCACACTGCCGGAATGCTGCTCGGGGAGGCACTTGCTGTTGAAATAAATGTAATTCTGAATATTCTCGGCACCTACATTTAAACGGGTATGCGTAAACGGAATATCAAGAACACCGCCGAAACGCAATGACCTGATCTTACCGAAATCATTTTCCCATATAAAATGATTCGATATATAATGATTCATCAGATATGGTGCCGATTCGTTACGGAAACTGCCATAGCCCGACAAAGAGACCGTATCACCAAATAACGGGATATGTGTATCGATATGTCCGTTAAGTTTCAATTCTCCGGCAGCGGGTCCGACCATACCGATTTCGGCAGTGGCCTCATAATTAAGGATTGAACCTTGCTGCTTTGTGAGCTGCGCTCCAATCCATACCAGATTCTCCGTTGCTTTCGACGGAATGGATGGATAAGGGTTCGGCGTCAGTCCGGCAGGCAACTCGGCCAACCCGGTTACCGTATCGGTCATCTGATGATATTGTCTCAACTGGTGTGTAATGTAAGCAGCAAGACCTGCCTTAGCATATTTATTGAAGCCTTCAAGCAAAGAGATGCCTAATGTGTTGGTCAACGCGCTATACGATGTACGGTCATTGGTCTCTTTCGGATTAAGATAAGTATTCTCCCAAAAGTCGGAACTACTTGCCGAAGGAGTGTTCAGAAACAGATGTTTTGCATAATCAAACCGTGTTGTCCAAATAAAACTCGACACCGGGATGTAGGTTCGGTTTATAGTGGTATCATTGATTTCTTCCTCATGGTAATATCCAACCTTATAACGATGATTAAGGTATAGATTTCCACCAACAATTTTACTATGGGCCGATGTTAGCCTCGTTGGTATGTTCTGAGGGTTGACTGATGATGATCCGCCTTGAACTTGCGCCGGATCGGTAATAAAGAGATCATCGGTTATACCTCCACTCTCCTTGTTAAGCATGTTATAGTGGTAGTAATAGCCTTGAAATTCATAGCGATCACCCATATATGAACCCGACAATCCCCATGTAAGATCCTTTGTAGACTGATTGGAGTAGCTACCTTTAGAATACAGATAATCGGCCATCACACCGATCTGCGCCCGCTTATTAAAGTTTCCCGAAAACGTTGTGGAAAGACGATCCTGCGCATTGTCACGCGATCCACCGGTGTTATATGACAAGAGTGTCATCGGGATTCTGGTGTTGTAGAACTTAAGCGATGATTCCGAAGGCATCCATGCGGCAAGAGCGTCACGAAAGAAGAAATCACTCATAGGCTTACGATCGAAAAAGATCATATTAAGTCCTTCGGCGCCGAGATTACCGGTAGTTGCGTAGGCCGGAGATACGGCAGACGGGATCGATTTCTGATAATAGTTTAAAAGTAAAGTATCAATAGTAGCTTTCTGATGAAGTCCAAGCGGCGGAATAGGACGCCATGCGAACGACGGTTCTACGACCGTCTTTTTGGCGGCGACCGGCAGGATCGCTAAAGCGACCAATATTGCGAGAACTAATTGACGTTGCATGTTATTAATTTAGTAGACCTACAAAGTTACAATTTTTCTCAATTATACTTTACGATATTGGGCAAAAAAGGAAAGAAGTTGTGTCAAAATCTACATTCTGACACAACTTCTTAAAAACTGTGTTTAGGTAAAAATCTTTATAAGGATTTTTATTCCGCGTGAAGTAATTATTCAGCAGCGGGAGCTTCTTCGGCAGGTGCTTCTTCAGCGTTAGCAGTAGCTTCAGCCTCAGCTTTGGCAGCAGCGAGTTCAGCTTTCTTTTTGGCAACGAGTTCAGCTTTCGCCTGATTCTTAGCCTGCTCAGCTTCGAGACGCTGTTTAGCATCAAGTTCTTTCTTGCTTGCCATAGAAGTTTTCAAAGCGTCAACAGCAGCCTGTTTCTTAGCTTTCCATGCATCGAAACGTTTCTGTGCTTCTGCTTCGTCGAAAGCGCCTTTCTTAACACCACCTTGCAGATGTTTCATCAAAAGTACACCTTCAGCTGAAAGAATGTTGCGTACAGTGTCGGTAGGCTGCGCACCTACATTAACCCAATACAAAGCGCGTTCGAAATTCAATGTTATTGTAGCAGGATTAGTGTTAGGATTATAAGAACCTATCCTTTCAATAAATTTACCATCTCGTGGTGCTCTGCTATCGGCGATCACAATAGGATAAAACGCATAGTTTTTACGACCATGACGCTGTAATCTGATTTTTGTAGCCATTGATTAGTTGTTTAAAAATTGGTTTTGTATTGTTAAGCGGGTGCAAAGATAGCACTTTATTTCCTAAGTACAAAACAATCCTTAAAATTTAAACCACAAAAAACGGAAAACCGCGTCGGGGTCAGTCGGTCAGATAATTTGAATGAGTTCCATAGGGCGAGCCGGCTCGCTGCGGGACGTGTATATATCCTCGGGTATTCGGCCTTCCGCTCGTATTAACCCGAATCAATGTTACACGATCGGCACAGTTATGGCAGACCGTTCCATAGGAACCATTCTCAAATCATTAATTTCCACGATGTCAATGTTCTCTTTGCAATAGTCGGCC
>CAZHHF010000108.1:5601-7063 GCA_964531905.1 uncultured Bacteroides sp. | reverse complement strand
CCGTTTCCCGATTAGATATGGAGATCAGATATATTCTCCATATAGTTTTTATGGAAAATACTGTAATCTTAATGATATTATTGCTAATGGTCATATGATAACGAAAGTCGACTCTTATGGGACGTTGATTTTACCGGATGATACGCTGACAAACGTATTAAGGATACATCGGCAGGTTATTGCAGATATTACCATGATTAAGGAAAATACATTGGATACGGTTTCTCTTCCAATAATGTATAAATATACTAAGAATTGTTACGAATGGTATGCCGATGGCTTTCGCTATCCTGTGTTGGAAAGCGATGCTGATATCTACATGTCAGATGATACCACGGTATCTGCAATGTTTTCAGCTTATCTTTTTTCTCCTGAGATGCAGGCATATTATAATACAGAACAGTCAAAAAGAAAAAATACAGATTTGTTGCGGAAACCAATGTCGGAATCTGATCCAGGCGCTGAACGTCAAATTTATACCGGAAAAATAGATAAATTGAATGCTGAATATGTAAATGGTAACGCTATTGAGCTTGATTACTCTGTTTCTGGTGGGAAAATTGAAATGGAAGCGACTCTGTTTGACGTGAATGGTAGGGTATATGGTCGGATTGACCGCCATGTAGTTGATAACGGTAACATTACGGAAATGATAGATTGTGGCAGATTGCGCTATGGTCGATATCTCCTGAATATTACTATTGGCGAGGAAACATCGACAAAACTTATTATTGTTGACTGAATCGCTATTTTATCTGGCTTATCCTCACTGATTTGTTTTTTAATTTCATGCCGGCGATTGACGACAGGACGCTCTTTACCTTTGACGCGGGAATGGCCACGAGTGCCGAATGGTCTTTTACCACGATTTTGCCAACTTCACCGGCAGTGAGTCCACCCTGCTGAATCATGAAACCGGCGATGTCGCCCCGTGAAATCTTCTCACGTTTTCCGGCATTGATATAAAGGGTTGCTACTGTTGAGGCCTGTGGCGCTGTCGCTGTCGGATTCGGGCGCAGATCGCGGTCGAATACAATGAATTCAGGAATCGTTTCATCTTCGGCGGTTATCACGAAGATAGTTCCTGATGCGTCGACGCGGGCTGTTCGGCCGTTGCGGTGAGTCCATGTCTCGGCCGATGGTGCGTGATGGTAATGGATAACCGACTCCACGCTGTCGATGTCGAGTCCGCGTGCAGCAAGATCAGTGGCTATTAGAATCGGAGTTGTGGAATTGTTGAACAGGTCTACCGACTGTTCACGTTCACGCTGTTCGAGTCCCCCGTGATATAACCCCACAGGGAATTTTTTCTTTTTTAGAGTGTCATATACTCGTTGTGCGCTCTCGCGGTGATTTACGAATACAATAGTTTTCTGTTGCGGGGGTAGCGTAAGCAACAGCTCCTCAAGAACCTGAAGCTTGTCGCGTTGCGGCGATATCACGTTGACAATCTCCATACGTT